>JAGSHF010000011.1 GCA_023954685.1 Flavobacteriaceae bacterium
CTAATGATTGCCTCGTATTCATACTTAAATAACGCGGAAATGCACCCCATCCTCGTGGGTGACCAGTTGGCGCACCATCAGAGCATATATTGATCTGGGGCCAATTCATAATGGATATAATGTCTTCCATAACCATTGATTTAGCAATAATACTTTCACCTGGATGTTCTGCGAGATGCGTATAAGATTAATATAAGTTGTTTTAGGGTCTTCTTTTCGAAGTTGAGCTAATTCTAACAAAGTTAAATTTTCGTACTCAGGTATAGCATCAAAAGAACTTATTATTATTCCTTCAGGTGATGTTAATTCTGTGAGTGCAAATTCAGCGGTTTCTCTATTTTCAAAATCTATATTTGGAAATAAAACCGTCATTGTAGATTGCCAATATTGATATGGGTAAATATCAGCAGTGACATTAATGCCCATTGTTCTAGCACTATCTAGTTTTTGAAGTATTAGTGGTGCTCTGCCCCAAAGCCCTTTGCGAGCAAGTTTAAAATGAGAGATTTGAACTGGAATATTAGCTTCCTTACCAATTGTTAAAATTTCGTCAATAGATTGATCTAAATAAAGATCTTCACTTCTCATGTGACTCATATACCTTCCTCCATACTCAGAAGCAATTTTAGCAAGCGTAATCAATTCGTGAGTATTTGAATAAATCCCAGGATCATATTCTAAACCGGTACACAGACCAAGAGCTCCATCAAGCATGTCATTTTCAAACAAAGCGCTCATTGCATCAATTTTCATCTTGAGAAGCTTTTCGTTTATAATCATCACCCATCACCGCATCTCTAATGGTGTTATGACTCGAATAAGCGCCTACATTTATAGACCAAGGTGATTTGTGAAATTCATCAAAACGTTGCTTCATTGGTTGTTTAGAATCCCCGTCTTGACCAATAATTATTGTTGTAATACCTTGACTTATAGCGGCTTCTTTTGTTCGAAGTGAGTCCTCATCATGGTGACTGTGTGAATCAATAAATCCTGGGCTCAAAATCATTCCTGTACCATCTATTATTGAATCTGTTTTTAGCGAAGTTAATTCTCCAATTTTGATGATTTCGTTGCCTTTTATTCTTACTGACGCTATATATCGATCTGACCCTGTTCCATCAATAATTGTGGCATTCTGTATTAATAATGCGTTTGAAGTTGGAATGCTGAGGTTGCACTGAAATAAAAATAGCGAAAGCAACATAGTTAAAATGCAAACGATATATCCAGCACTATTTTTTTTCAATTAGAATGTCTTATAAGTTGTTAATGAGGTATTTACACATGTTTAATGGCGTTACATTAAACTAAGTTAGTAAAAGAAAACGAATCAATTGAATATTCATATAATTTTCCAAGAACACATAAGTCTGGCAATTTCTATAATAGCAATGCTTTAGATTATATAAATAATACTATTTGGATATATAATTTTTACTAATTAATAAAAATCAGTTGTTTAAAGATGTAAATATAAATTGAAGTGGAGTGGAAGCAATACTTAATCAAAACATACTATTTTATTTCTAATCTAAGACCATATGGCTTATATAACCAAAACAACATGAAACTAGAAAACATTACTTTATCAAATTTTATCCAAAAGAAAGACCACTTAAAAAGTGGTCTTTCTTGTAAATGTTAGTTTAAAATAAGTAGTAATTATATTTTAATATTGAAGCAGTAAAAAAGTTATTTATTATTAATATAAAAATAATATTTATTGCAATTCTACTTCAAATGTTCCTCCTTCAGTCCCAGAAACACCACCATGGCCATTAAACCAATCTCCACTATAGGTTGCTTTAGTTCCTGTTGTTAATAATCCGGAAAAAGAGATGTCATTATTTGTAAGGCTAGAAGTATAATCAATGTTGATTGTTGATCCATTCATAGTCCAAGTCCCCAAAGAATCATATTCATCCATCCCATTACTTTGGGTTATTACAGCAGTATTATCGGCATTTAATTCTAATTCCCAAGGATAGGCTGTATCATCATTTGTAACCATGTACGTTCCTATAAAAAGACCCTGTAAAGGATTATTGATAGTTAATTCAACTGTTGTTGGTCCTGCACTATTTGCAGCAAGAACGTCAATGTTATATGTGCCTATTGGTAAATCTTTAGTCCAAGATATCACTCCTGTATCTTCATCAATACTTATACCACTAATCGTAGTTGCCAAAGCAAAACTGCCTTCATTTCCACCCCAATTTACGGTTGGCACGGAAGAACTACCCGCATTAAAAAATATGGCCTCTAAATTCGTGTTAGCGTAAGTTACTTCAGGTAGGTTTACAGTTGGTGCGTCGTCACTATCACTACAAGAAGTTAAAAAAGCGGCACTCATAAAAAATACAATTAATGCCTTTGCAAATGTTTGATTAAGTTTCATATTCATAGTTTTAATTATTAGTATTCTAAATATTTTAAAAAATGTAAATTCCAAATTAAATTATATCTTATAATATTTGAAAATGTTCTTTAAACGTTTTAGCAATCAATTTGGAAAATTGTCTGTAAGATTACGAAATATTTTGTTTTTCACGAAATATTTTGTTTTTCTTATTGGTTTAGTATATAAAAGTAGGACCTACGGTTAAGCTGGTGCTGTTCTTTTGTACATTTAACACGGTTAGCACACTCATTTAATAATTGAGTTTCACCAAAACCAATTGCACTTTCAATGCGACTTGCATCAATACCTCGAGATAAAATATAATCTCTTGTGGATTTGGCACGTCTATCTGACAATCGCATATTGTAACGATCACCGCCACGACTGTCGGTATGTGATTCTAATTTAATAATCATATTTGGATGTTCACGCAAAACATCAACAATGTGTTCTAGTTCGTATTGTGCGTCAGTACGAATATTTGATTTATCGAAATCAAAGAAAATCGGATTAATCACAATTTGGTTATCCTTAATTAATGGTACTAAATTAAGATTAACTTGGTGTTTAAAATTATTTTCACTCGTTGTAGAAATAGATTTTATATCATCTTTATAATCCGTTTTTGACCAAAGTATTGTAAATGTCTTATCACAATCAGCATCAAACATATAGTATCCGCTAAGATTTGTAGTCACAGAGATCTGAATTTTACCAGTTTCATCAATTAACTTAACTATGGCATTACCAATGGGTTCTTGCGTTTCACTATTTCTAACAATACCTTCTACAATTTGTTTGCATTCATAAGCTGCAAAACTATAAATGTCATCATCACCTTTGCCTCCTTCTCGATTTGAAGAAAAATACCCTTTTTCTGTATCTGAATTTACAACATACGAAAAGTCATCAGATCCACTATTAAAAGGCGCACCCATGTTTTCTGGTTTGGCGGTATCATCGTTCAATATATTTGACTTGAAAATATCTAAAAGGCCAAGATTTATAAATCCATCAGATGAATAGTATAATGTGTTATCTTTAGAGATAAAAGGAAACATTTCACGCCCTTCTGAATTTACATTTGCACCTAAATTTCTAGGTTCACTAAATTGTTCCTCTTCTAGTAAATCAACAACATAAATATCAGTTTGACCAAATCCACCTTCGCGATCAGAAACAAAATATAATTGTTTGTTATCAGGACTTAATGCTGGATGACCTGTTGAAAAAATATCATCGTTAAACGGTAATTCTTCAATATCTACCCAAGTTCCATTATCTAGACTAGCTTTATATATTTTTAAATGCGAAGTTCCTTTTTTGTCATAATCTAATCTGTTTCTCTTCGTCAAATTATTTCTAGTGAAATAAACAGTTTTGCCATCATTTGATATGGCCATTGAAGATTCATGATAATCAGTATTAATATTATCAGCAGCGATAAAATCTACTTCCCCAAATGATTTTTCTCCATCAGTTTCCGTGATTGTGGCTTGATAGATATCAAGATATGGTTGTTCATTCCACTTATAGATTTTTCCTGTTGTATTTCTACTTGAAGCAAAGTATATAATGCCGTTAGATTCGATACCGCCAAAATCAGAATAACTAGTATTAATGTCGAGATTCTTAGCTTCGATATAAATATTAGCGGTTGATGCTAAATCTGTATATGTACTCAAATCACTCACGTCCATACTTGAACGACTATCGTCTTCCTGAATATCTTTAAAAGATTTCAACCATTTGTTTGCTTCTGCATATTGCCCTAAACTACGTTGCGTCTGAATATATTTATAAATGTATTCAGCATTTAATTTCGGGTATTTCTTTAATGCAGCACCATACCAAACAGCAGCTTTTTCTACGTTAGAGTTATTGTAATAGCAATCGCCAAGCCTTGTTAAGACATGTTCACTACTATCACCCTTTTTTACGGCATCTTCATATAATTCACTTGCTTTTATGTAAGCAAAATTTTTATAGAATTTATCAGCGAGCTTTTTTTGTCCAAAGCTGATAGAACCCGTTAATGCTAATATGATTAATAAAACTTTTGTTTTCATAGTAGGTATATTTTAGAAATATCTTGGAGATTTATTACGTTTACTTTTAAAGACTTCAAACATGAGTAAAACTTCATGTGTGCCGCCAGCATATGGTCTAAGATCAGAAAGAGGATGCTCGTATGCATATCCAATTCGCAATTGTTTGCTAATTTGAAAATCAACTAATCCTCCTAAAGCGGCTGTATTTTGATTAAACCTATATCCTGCACCTAACCATAATTTTTCATAAAATAAGAAATTTGCGGTAAGATCATATGATAAAGGAGCACCATTAGTTGCTTTTATTAAAAATGCTGGTTTTAGCTTAGTATTCTCGCTAAGATCAACAACAATACCTCCAGTTAGATAATAACTTACTTTTTCAAGTGCTTCATAATCCTCTTCACCATTATAATTTGTATTTAATATTCTTGGTGTAGAAAGCCCCACATACCATCTGTTTGAATGCCAATAGACACCCGCACCAAGATTTGGTTTCCATCGATTTTCAATACCATAAATAGCAGGATCATTAGGATATAAATCTCTTAATTCTTGATCGATACTGTAACCTGTAAAACCACCTTTTAACCCAAAAGCAAGTTTAGCGGTTTCACTAGTTTGAATAGTATATGAGAAATCTGCATATAAATAATTAAAATTTTCAAAACCTAATTTATCCTTAATAAAGGAAACACCTAAGCCAATCTTTTCATTTCTTAAAGGCGAATGCACTGATAAGGTTTGCGTTGTAGGTCCGCCATCAATACCGGTCCATTGGCTACGATGTAAACCAACAATACTTAAGGTCTCTCTACTACCTGCATAAGCGGGATTAATAGAAACGGTATTATACATGTATTGCGTAAACTGCGGCAATTGTTGACTGAATGCAGCCGAACTTGCGAGCAATGCAATAGCAATTATGTTAAATTTTATGAACTTTTTCATAATATTGATAAATAGGTTAAATTTATTTGGTTCCTACGTAAATTGGACCTGCAAAAGGCTTCAATCCACTGTCTACAAGATTAATAATATAATAGTATGTTCCTGTTGGGACTTTATCTGACCCTCCAATTGAATTTCCATGAGAAGTTCCATTCCAGTTGTTTTGGTAGTTTTTAGATTCATAAATCTTAGCACCCCATCTGTTATATATTTGTACTTGAACAGTAAATCCACAACTTTCAATACCTTCTACGGTAAAGTAGTCATTAATATTATCACCATTTGCAGTTACTGCTTTTGAAATAATAACTTCATCGGCGTCACCACATGGAAGAACTATACATTCATCGTTAAGTTCAATTTCAACCATAGTTTCGCTAGGACAAGTGCTTACGTCATCTGTATATGTAAATATATATAACCCGATGTCTAACCCTAATGGATTAAAATAGTGTCCATCTTCTATGGTTGCATTACTAGGTGATACTGTCCAAACTCCTTCGAAACCATAATCACCGGTTAATAAATTGAATAAATCAAATCTAATGTCATCACCATTACATAAATCGGTATCAGTACCGCCAACGTTAGAATCAGTATTTACAAATACGGTTTGTGAATATAGTGCCGTGTTATTACAGGCATCACTAACGGTCCATTCTCTTATAATTTCATAATCATTTCCAGAAGCATTTTGAGTTGAAGTTTCTTCATAGGAAACTGAGATGTCTGAAGAACAGGCATCTTCGAACTCTAATTCAGGAGCTTCAGGAATATCACCACATGATACCGAGATTTCTTCTTCATAATCTGAAGTTACTAAAGGAGCGGTTGTATCTTGGACAGTTATAGTTTGAATATGTACTGCCGCATTATCACAATCATCAGTAGCCGTCCAAGTACGTGTAATAGTATAGTTTGAAGGACAGTCTCCGTCCACAGTTTCTTCATTAAATTCTAACATAGCATTACCGCAATTATCAGTAACTGTTAATGTTGGAACTTCAGGAATATCATCACATTCAACAATGACATCTACAGGAAGTTCTTCATTGAACTCAGGCGCCGTTGTATCTTGTGCCGTTATCACTTGTGTATGCGTAACTTGATTGTTACACTCATCTGATGCTACCCAAATTCGAGTAATTACAAATGTTCCAGGACAATTACCATCTGTTTGTGTTTCTGTTAAGGTTACCGTAGCATTTGTACAATTATCTATTGCTGTTATAGTAATAGCCTCAGGGACATCACTACATTCATAATTTTCATTTTGAGGTAAATCTTCAACAAATGTTGGAGGCGTTAAATCTTGTATTGTCAATGTTTGTGTAAATTCTGATGAATTACCACAATTGTCTGTAGCTGTCCATGTTCTTAAAAGTTGATATGAACCTGGACAATTACCTTCAACAGTTGTTTCGGTCAAGATGACATCCACACTGGGATCACAGTTATCAATAGCAGTTACATTAGCCGCTTCAGGAATGTTATCACACTCAATTACCGCATTTGAAGTTTCATTACCATTATTTGATGGTAAGTTTTCTAAAATTGGAGCGGTAGTATCTTCAACGGTTACCGTTTGAGTATGTGATGTCGTGTTACCACAGCCATCACTAGCCGTCCAAGTTCTCGTTAAGGTATAGCTAGAAGGACAAGATCCATCATTCTTCACTTCATCAAAAACTACTGTTGCATCCCCGCAATTATCAGTTGCAGTAAGGATAACAGAAGACCCAATTAAGGTGTCACATTCTATTGTAATATCTAGCGGTAATGTTTCATTAAATACAGGAGGTGTATTATCTTCAACAGTTACAATTTGAGAATGCGAAGTTGAATTTCCACAGGCATCCGTAGCCGTCCAAGTTCTAGATAAGGTATAACTAGAAGGACAAGATCCATCTGTTCTAATTTCATTAAAGGTTACACTTGCATCACCACAGCTATCCGAAGCAGTAAGTGTTATAGATGTGCCTATTAATATATCACATTCTACAGTAATATCATCTGGTAATGTTTCATTGAAAACGGGGTTAGTCGTATCTTCAATACTGAAAGTTGCACTTGTATCACTACTATTGCCACAGCCATCAGTTGCAGTAAAAGTAACAGTTGCACTTCCAGTAGCACCACAATCATCCGATAGTGCTGTAAAGTCATTAGACCAAGTAATAGCAGAACAGTCGTCATTAGCAGAAGCACCACCATTATTATCTAACCAATCTTGTAAGGCAGCAGTATTTCCACTTCCGTCACATTCTACAGTTAAGTCACTGGCTTCAATTTCAATAATTGGAGCATTAGAATCTTCAATGGTGTAAGAAGCTACAGTTGTCATTTGATTACCACAATCATCAGTTGCCGTAAAGGTTACAACAACAGGCGAAGAACAATCTGGGTCTTGACCAGCGTAATTATGCGTCCAAGCTATATTTCCACAGCTATTAGATACTGTTGCACCACCATGATTACTTAACCAAGTATCCATAGCGTCATTATTTCCAGAACCATCACATGCTAGAACGATATTCGTAGCTTCAACATTTAATGTTGGCATGCTATTTTGTATAGTTATTGTTTGAGTATGACTTGTAGTATTACCACAGTCATCAGTTGCAGTCCAAGTACGTGTTAGTAAATAATCTGAAGCACATGCCCCATCTATTCTTGTTTCTTCGAAAGTCACATTTGCATTACCACAGTTATCTGCAGCTGTTAGCGTTTCCGCAGAAGAAACTGCATCACATTCTTGAGTAATATTACTAGGTAAAGCTTCATTAAAAGTAGGCGCAGTATTATCCTGTACATTAACTGTTTGAGTATGTGATGTTGCATTACCACAAGCGTCAGTTGCCGTCCATGTACGCTCTAATGTATAATTAGAATCACAAGAACCGTCAGTTCTTATTTCATTGAAAGTCACTGTTGCCTCACCACAACTATCAGAAGCAGTTAGCGTAGCAGGGCTTGTTATTGCATCACATTCTTCAGTAACTTCACTAGGTAATGTTTCGTTAAATGTTGGTACCGTATTATCTTCTATAGAGAAAGTAGCTGTAGTAGAACTAGAGTTACCACAACCATCAGTTACAGTAAATGTAACCGTTGTGCTACCAGTAGCACCACAATCATCAGATAACCCATTAAAGTCATTATCCCAAGCAATAGCAGAACAATTATCAGAAGCTGAAGCACCACCGTTATTATCTAACCAAGCTTGTAGAGCAGCCGCATTTCCGCTGCCGTCACATTCTTCAGTTAAATTACTGGCTTCAACATCAATAGTTGGAGCATCAGTATCTTGAATAGCATAAGAGGCTGTTGTAGTTGTTTGGTTACCACATTCATCAGTAGCTGTAAAGATTACATCAATAGGAGTCGCACAATCTGAAGTTTGACCACCATAATTGTTTGTCCATGTTACGGTTCCACAAGAATCAGAAGCAGAAGCGCCACCATTATTATTTAACCAAGTATCAATAGCACCGTTATTTCCAGAACCATCACACTCAATTGCAATATCAGAGGCTTCAACATCCATAGTTGGAGCTGTATTATCTTGTACTGTCACGGTTTGTGTATGAATTGCAGTATTTCCACAGTCATCAGTAGCAGTCCATGTACGTGTTAATATATAATCTGAAACACAAGAACCATCTGTTTTTAATTCTTCAAAAGTAACAATTGCATTACCACAATTATCAGTAGCTGTTAATGTTATAGGACTCGTTACTAAATCACATTCTTCTGTAATATCAGCAGGTAAAGTTTCATTAAATATAGGATCAGTGGTATCTTGAATGTTAAATGATGCCGATGTTGAGATTGCATTACCACAATCATCAGTAGCTGTAAACGTTACAGTAGCAGATCCAGTTGCTCCACAATCATCAGATAAAGCTGTGAAATCATTAGTCCATGTTACATTAGAACAAATATCAGAAGCCGAAGCTCCCCCGTTAGAGCTTATCCAAGCTTGAAGTGCAGCATCGTTATTTGCAGCATCACATTCTAGTGTCATATCACTTGCTTCAGTATCCATAGTTGGAGGAACTAAGTCTAATATTGTAAATAAGGCGGTAGAGATTGTTGTGTTACCACATTCATCCGTTGCAGTAAATGTTACTAATGCAACACCTGTTTCTCCACAATTATCAGTTAAGCCTGTAAAATTGTTTGACCAAGATACAGTACCACAATTATCTGTAGCAATAGCTCCAGCATTTGTGTCTAACCATGCTTGTAATTGATTTGAATTTCCTGATCCATCACATTGTACAGTTTGATCAGCAGCAACAGTCGATAAAACTGGTGCCGTAGTATCTTGAACAGTCACATTTTGTGTATGTGTTGTGGTATTACCAGCACAATCTGAAACAGTCCAGGTTCTAACTAAGGTATAATTAGAAGGACAAGAACCATCTGTTCTTTGTTCATTAAAATTGACTACCACATTGCTATCGCAATTATCTGTAGCGGTAAGCGTTAGGGCAGGAGTAACAGCATCACATTCTTCGGTGACATCACCAAGTGGTGTTTCATTGAAAGTAGGAGCAGTATTATCTTCAACCGTTATAGTTTGTATATGAGAATCGGTATTACCAGCACAGTCTGTAATAGACCAAGTACGAGTAATTGTATATTCACTTGGGCAAGCATCAGTATCTCCGCTTGTAGTTTCAGTAAAAACAACACTTATGCTAGCATCACAATTATCTGACGCGGTTAGAGTGGCAGCAGCAGGAACGTTATCACATTCTACTGTATCATCACTAGGAAGTGTTTCATTGAAAGTTGGTGCTGAATTATCTTCAACCGTTATCGTTTGTGTATGAGAATCTGTATTACCAGCACAGTCTGTTATAGACCAAGTACGAATAATTGTGTACTCACTAGGGCAAGCATCTGTATCTCCATTTATAGTTTCAGTAAAAACAACATCAATATTAGCATCACAATTATCAGAAGCTGTTAGCGTAACGGCGACAGGAATGTTGTCACATTCGGCCACGTCATCTAAAGGTATATCTTCATTAAAAGTAGGTGCCGTATTATCTTCAACGGTTAAAACTTGAATATGAGATATTGTGTTACCACAGGTATCCAAAGCTGTCCAAGTACGAGTTATAGTATATTCACTGGGACATGCATCAGCATCGCCTGAAGTTGTTTCAGTCATAGAAACCGTTGCTGCTCCAGCACAATTATCTATTGCAGTAAGCACATCGGCAACGGGGACATTGTCGCACTCAACAATATCATCACTTGGAAGTGATTCATTAAAAACAGGTGCAATCGTATCTTCAATTGATATTATTCGAACTGCAGAAGCCATTTCCCCGCAATCATCAGTAATTTCATATGTTCTTGTAACAACGATTATACATGTTCCAGTAGAACTGTCAATATAAGTGATTGTGTCAACGTTACTTTCAGTAAAAGCACCACCTTCAGCTAAAAATTGAGTTTCGGTTATATTAACAGCAGTTTCACTATACGCTAATTGAGACGCATTATTATTAATGATATCATCTACATCACAACCTTCAATTGTTGTATCTATTGGCGCAATTATTGTAGGAGCCTGACCATCCAAAACATTAATTGTTACGGGAATATCAATTGAGCAATTTTGTTCATCAGTTACAGTTATGGTATAGGTTCCAGCTGACAAATTTGAAAAGACATTTCCATTTTGAATATACCCAAACGGTTGTGGACTTATACTGTAGGTATAGCTACCTATTCCTCCAGTTACTCCGGAAGCAGTAATTGTCCCTGTATCGTTTCCATTACAATCTATGTCAGTTACTGCTGCAGTTAAGCCTTGCAATGAGGGATTTATGCTAACGTTATAAACTTGAGAATCTGTATTACCACTAAAATCTGTTACAACAAGGTTTACATCATATGTTCCAGACCCGGGAAATGTATGTGTTGGATTCGCAGTTGTATATTCAAAACTGCCATCATTGTTAATATCCCAAGCATAAGAATAAGAATTGCTTAAATCGCCTCCAGTGGTTAAATCCGATAAGTTAATGTTAAAAGTATTACAGGTTGTAGTATAATCAAAGTTAGCTATAAGCGGCGCATCAATAATAAATCCAGGGGCAGTAAAATAACAATGCGATGGGTTTGTACCACAATCTTTATTAGAATTCGTTGCCCATGACATATAATAGTTTTTAAACTCAATTACATCTCCACAGTTATAATTTACTTGTTGAACTAAAACCTCTTGGTTAATTGGGATTTCTACTCGATTATTTAAACATTCATTTACATGATTGCTAAATACGCCATTGATGTATACATCATAATCAATGTAAAGTGAATATCTACCAGCATTAGAGTTTGCTGAGAATACAGCAAAAATATAGGCAGATTGACTGCTTCCAGGTGTGCAGCTATTTGGAATTGGATTTCCCGAGATATCTGCTAAATATAATTGATCTACTGTAAAGTCATTTGCAGTACATCCATCTAATGGTTCCCGGTAAATACTATCATCATTCTTATGAGAATGAGAAGAGTTTTGAATATCTCCTGTAGGAAGAGGGACTTTAGTTTGACCCAATATTGAAACTTGTACACACAAGCTTAATACTATCGCTAGTATTATTGGTCTCAATTGAATAGTAGAAGTTTTCATAACCTTACTTATATTTAGTATCGTTGATTAATAGCTTTAACTTATTTTCACTAAATTAAACCCTTGATTTTGGGCTAAATTATTGATATATGTATGTAATTGAGCATGCATATAATTGCATGACAAAAAATAAATATTATAATATGAGGAGGGAGGAGTGCCTAAAAAGGGCACAAATGGACTATTAATATGAATTAGATTTGGGATCATTATTCATTAATTTACCTAACAAAATAACTTATATGATATATCATAAACAAAAATAAATGTTAAAGCGCCAAATTAATCGTTAAATCGGACAAAAACAACATTTTATCGATAAAAATTGCATTTAAACGATAATAAAATGAGAAAACTTATATTAATTAGACATGGAAAATCTTCATGGAACCACCCAGTGGAAGATCTTAAGCGACCGCTTAGAAAGCGCGGTATGACTGATGTAAAACGTGTTTCTAAGAGTTTTAAATCAATGAACATAAGGCCTGATTTTGTGTTTTCTAGCCCAGCAAAACGCGCTTTAGATACTTGTAAAATATTTCTTGAATACGCAGATATTTCGGACAAAAACATGCTAGTTTCCCCTGTTATTTATGATTTTTCAGGAGGTAAAACGCTCGATTTCATCAAATTGCTGCCAGATGATTATAAAAATGTAATGATTTTTGGTCATAATCATGCTTTTACTGCTTTGGTGAATCTGCTAGGATCGTTGCAAATTGTTAATGTTCCTACCTCAGGTTTGGTAATGATTGAATTTGAAGCTAATTCCTGGAACAAAATTGAAAAGGGAACAACAACATTAATAACCTTTCCTAAACAATTGAGGTGATAGGTTAATGCTTTTTGTTTTGCAGCTATTATTGCGAATAAAAAGTAATAAATAGCATATTTCTGAGACAGGATTAATTAAAAAGATTTTTATATTTGAGCGAGAGCAGAATTTGATTTTAAATCAAATTAAAAAAATAAGGCTAATTATGTTATCCATTAAAAAATATGCTGCTATAGATATTGGATCTAATGCTGTAAGGTTATTAATTTCAAATATTATTGAAGAAAAAGGCAAGCCAGTTCGGTTTAAGAAAAGTTCTTTGGTCCGGGTTCCGATACGTTTAGGTGCTGATGTTTTTATTCAAGATGAAATATCTGAAGCTAATATTGATCGTTTACAAGATACTATGCTTGCTTTTAAACTTTTAATGAAATCTCACAAAGTGGTCTTATATAAAGCATGTGCTACTTCTGCAATGCGAGAAGCTAATAATGGCCCTGCTGTTGCAGAACAAATTCTAAAAACTACGGATATCGATATTGATATTATTGAAGGAGAAGAAGAAGCAGCAATCATTGCTGCAACTGATTTACATGCTTATATTAAGGGTGACAGAAGTTATTTGTATGTTGATGTTGGGGGAGGAAGTACTGAATTCTCGATTATTCATAATGGCAACAAAATTGCCTCAAAATCTTTTAAAATTGGTACGGTTAGATTATTAAATGATATCGTAAAACGCAGTTATTGGTTAGAGCTTGAAGAGTGGATTAAGAATAATACTAAAGATTTTGATAAAATTGAAGTTATTGGATCAGGAGGGAACATCAATAAAATATTTAAAATTTCAGGAAAAGCTATTGGTAAGCCATTGACTTACTTTTATTTAAGCACTTATTATCACAATTTAAAATCCTATTCTTATGAAGAACGAATAACGGAGTTGGATTTAAATCAAGATAGGGCAGATGTTATTATTCCGGCTTTACAAATCTATTTATCGGCCATGAAATGGAGCAGAGCTAAGCATATTTTTGTTCCAAAAATTGGTCTGTCAGATGGGATTATTAAGAGTTTATATTTTGAAACTGTTTCTAGTAAGGCGCTATAGCTCTATAAAATTAGCCATGAATTGTTTCACTCTTACTTAGAGCTTTCATGATTTCTGCTTCAAAGTTTAATAAAGCTTGCCATTTTTTATCTACTTCTTCTCGATTACCATATTGTCGCGCAAACCCTAGAAACATCGTATAATGATTGGCTTCACTCACCATAAGTTTTCGATAAAACTCAGCTAGCTCTTTATCTTCAAGTTCTTCAGATAATAATCGGAAACGTTCACAACTTCTGGCTTCAATAAGTGCAGCATACAATAGCCTATTTACCAATTGATTGGATCTACTTCCACCTTTTGGAAAAAATTTAATTAATTTAATGACATAATCATCACGACGATCACGACCAAGTGTCCACCCGTTGGCAATAATTCTATCATGAACCAATTTAAAATGACTGATTTCTTCTTTTACTAAAGCCACCATTTCCTGAACCAAATCGGTATATTCTGGAAAACTTACTATTAACGAAATTGCAGTGCTCGTTGCTTTTTGTTCGCAAAATGCATGATCGGTTAATATCTCTTCTATATTTTTTTCAACAATATTAACCCAGCGTGGGTCTGTTGGTAATTTTAGGCCTAACATGTTAGATGTCTGTTTTATGAAGAGGCTGTGAGTTTGATTTCTCTTTTGCCCTCGCGATTAAAATATATTTTATAGCTCTTAAATGCTTTGCTATTTGGTACTAAAAAAGAGCAATTAATACTGATATTATCCTTGGTTGTTTCAAATGGATTAAGCCATACATATTGTAATATGGCCTTTTTCCAAAAAGTTGATTCTTCAAAAGTTTTAAAATCATCCTTAGATATAATGTTTTTTACTGTAAGTTGCTCATGAACATAAATGTTGATTTCTGATTCAAATTCACGAAAATATTCTTTCTGCCCATGCTTATTCAATACAGGAATCAAAGCATCTTCCAAGCTATAATATTTAATACTTATATTAAGGTTAGGGTTAATAATTGTGTCCGTTTTTGAAACCATATTTTTTTTTGGAACAATTTTTATGTTGTTAGAGGTGCTCGCATTCTGTAAAATATTTAAATTTAAAAACGAAGTGTTTTCAAATGTACGATATCGTCCATCACAGCTGGTGAACATAAAAGTTATGCAAAGCAGCGAAAATATTATTTTATAGAGACGTATATCGCTTATTCTAAACATCTAAGTCAAAAGTTTTACGGAGTATATCAATATTAGGATTTTTCTCTTTTAATTTTTCAAATTTTTCCATATCGGTAAACGCATATTTCTTTTCAGCCTCCTCGTTTACTGTAATTGCAAGACTTACATCATAGTTGTTAACTGTTTTTCTTAAATAAGTCATGAGGTCGTACTGATTGCGTTCAACTTCAATTTTGTTGGTTTCATTAGGGAACTCCAAGTGGATGTCTGTACCAATCAATTTTGGAGTATCTATTCTCAAAATTGAAGCCAAATTAAATTTACCTTGGGTTTCTAATCCAGAAACGAAGGTTTCCCAGGCTTCAAGTAATTGAGCTTCACTAAACTCATCTTTAGGTAAATCTTCTTCGTCTAAAACGACTTCCATTTGTTTGATGAGGTGCTCTTTTTTCTTTCTAATGCTACTCAGGGATAATCCAGAACTTCCTTTTTGCTGGGAGTTTAAGATGATTTTTGGTTGAGATTTTGTGAGTTCTGGCGCCAATTCGGTGAACTTTTCTAACGCAGGTAAGGCTTCAGTAATCTCGTGATCATTAATTGTTTGATCTTGAGTTTTATTGTTTTTTTGTTGTGTAGATACCGGAATAGGTGTTATGCCAATAGCTTTGAAATATGATGCAGGTATTATAAAGTGTTTAAATTTTTTTTTTTCTCCATCATAACTGATAGAGGCAAGCTGCATTAAACATAATTCAACCAAGAGTCGCTGATTTCGACTTGTTTTATATTTTAAATCACAGTCATTGGCCAATTCAATAGCTTTCAATAAAAAACTTTGTGAAGCTTTTTGGCATTGAATTTTATATTTCTCTTGAGTAAGTTCGCCCACTTCTAATAAATCGATAGTTTGTGGTGCTTTACAGACCAATAAATCCCTAAAGTGAGAGGCTAGACCCGCAACATAATGATGTCCGTCAAATCCTTTTGATAAAATGGTGTTGAGTTGCACCAATAATTCAGGGATCTTATTTTCTAGAATTAAATCTGTACTTTCAAAATAAGTCTCGTAATCTAGGACGTTAAGGTTTTCAGTTACAGCTTTACGAGTGAGGTTTTTACCTGAAAAACTAACAACACGATCAAAAATTGATAGAGCATCTCGCATTGCCCCATCTGCTTTTTGAGCAATAATATGCAAGGCGTCATCTTCTGCTTCAACATTTTGTTGCCCTGCAATATATTTTAAGTATTCTTTGGCGTCAGTAACGGTTATACGTTTAAAATCAAATATTTGACATCGAGATAGAATTGTAGGAATTATTTTATGTTTTTCAGTTGTGGCTAGTATAAATATGCAATGCTTTGGTGGCTCTTCTAAGGTTTTTAAAAAGGCATTAAAAGCCGATTGAGACAACATATGTACTTCATCAATAATATAAACTTTGTATTTACCTACTTGAGGCGGAATACGAACTTGATCTGTTAAACTTCTAATGTCGTCAACAGAGTTATTAGAGGCGGCATCCAGTTCAAAAATATTAAAAGCAAAATCTTCATCACCTACTTCATTCCCATCACTATTTATCATTTTCGCCAAAATACGAGCACATGTAGTCTTACCAACACCTCTTGGTCCTGTAAAAAGCAATGCTTGAGCTAAATGATTGTTATCAATAGCATTTAGGAGTGTATTGGTAATAGCTTGCTGACCTACTACATCTTTAAACGTTTGAGGTCTGTATTTACGAGCCGATACTACAAAGTGTTCCATCTTAGGCTGAACTTGTTCCAGCATCTCATGATGCCTATTGAAACATTGATTAAAATTAGAATAACAAAGTTAAAAATTAGATAGAACTATTTGTATTCTCAACCTCAAATTTATGGCGAGTTATTAACAAACATTACAAGTTAAAAGTTGGAATATGGAATTTGTTTATTGTAGTTTTGCGTTAAGTAAGTCGCCTTATCGAATCGTGCTTTTTAGCGTGATTAGGAAAGTCCGAACACCATAGTGCAACATAGTGGTTAATGGCCACCAGTCGTGAGGCTAGGAAAAGTGCAACAGAAAGTATGTACAGGTTATGCTGTAGTGAAACCAGGTAAACTCTATGTGGTGCAATGTCATGTAAACCAATGCTTGAGCGTAGCGCGCGCGATGTTGGAGGGTAGGCAGCTAAAGTTTGTTGGTAACAGTAAACGTAGATAAATGATAAGGTATTTTATGCTTGCTTTTGCAAGTAAAAAAGAACAGAATTCGGCTTATAGATTTACTTAAATAAACAAGCTCTTTTAGTTTATACTTAAGGAGCTTTGTTTCTTTTTATTAAGATTCGGAGATCTCTTTCTTAAAAAAACTAAAAACATTTCCACCATAACTTTTAGAATATGAGAAATTGGTCAGGGTACTCAAATCTGTATGTTTTGAGTGTTCTAAAATCAATATCCCATCATCATCTAACAATTGATTTTGAAATACTAACTCTGGGATTTGACTAAATTTATCCAGATCAAAAGCATAAGGTGGATCGGCAAAAATAATACTGTGTTTTTGTTGTGTTTTTGATAAAAATTTGAATACGTCACTTTTTATAGTTTGTATGTTCATGTCAAATTCTTCTGCCGTTTTATTTATGAATTTAATACATCCATAATCTTGATCCACACCAACAATTTGATTTGTACCACGAGAAGCAAACTCATAACTTATATTCCCTGTTCCGGCAAACAAATCGAGAACTGCGATTTCATCAAAATAATATTGATTGTTAATGATGTTAAAAAGTGCTTCCTTCGCCATGTCTGTAGTTGGACGCACGGGTAGTTTTTTTGGGGCGGTGATGCGCCTTCCTTTATATTTTCCGGAAATGATTCTCATTTAAAAACTGTTTATAAGGACTGTTTCATTTATTAAATCTTTTTTAAATTCAATGTCAAAATCATATTTTGGATGTAAAGTAGATAGTGATATATGCCTTATATATTTGTAAACAATTTTATAAATATGATCTGATTCTTTAATGCTACCAAGCAATTTTAGCTGGAGAATTTCAGGATCAAGGCCTAATTGTTCAGCCGTAAATAGAATATAATAAATGAAATCCTCGTCGGTGTTGTAAGTATAAGTGTTGTAAAGTATTAATTGACTATTATCAACATAAATAACCTCAAAATGTGTATCACATACGTTGATATACATTTTTGAATCTTCACAATTCTGTTCTGCTTTTAAAATAGTGTCGAGTAAAATTGAAGTAGAATGTTTGTAAATAAAATCTCCAAAATAATCAAATAAATAGTTGTTGATATTTATGTAAGGAACATATATATTAACCATGTTTGCAGTAGGGATCTCATCATGAGTAATGAAATCTGTTCTTAAAATTTTAGCATTAAATTTCAAATAATCAGCCAGAAACTTTTCATTAAATACTTCTTTTGGAACTAAAGTTGAAAGGTCATTTTCATGAATAACTTGAATAGATTTAAAATCTTCCTGCAGTTCTAATTTTTTTTCAAAACACCCGATAAGATTGGCTAATACTTCTTGAGGATTGAGTTGTTTGTCAAACTTAATTGTACTATAACTCTCTATGACATTTTTAGATGTATTTAAGATACAAAAAGAAAGTCCACTCAAGCTAGCTTGAATGGACAATACATTTGTAAGTGATTGATCTATTTTATTGTTCGTTTGAATATGTTTTTGGCCAGTTTCCATTTGTATTTACTTCTTCCATAGATCCAACAGTAATTGCATCTCCATTTACTGCCTCTACAGAAACTACTTGGTTCTCCTTTTTAATATAGTTAATATCTTGCCCGTCAAGAATTAATGACTTAAGTGCCTTAGCTTCAAATACAGGGATGTTCATACCGTTTTGTTCAAGAACCCCAGCTTTTAGCTCAAACTTAGCTCCAGCTTTTCCGATAGGAAGATTCATCATGGTTTTATATCTTGAATCAGCACCAAATAAAGAATCTTTTACTGATACAAATCCTAAAGTGTCAATTATTACGATTTCTTTTGTCATTTCAACACCACCAAAACGTTTTGTAGCTTCTTCATCAACAACAGTTGAATCGCGATGTTGGGTAATAGTAAAACTAGCAGTATCAATAAATTTAACTAAATTATCAAAATTACCTTGAAATTGTCCCGTTACAGTTCTATGTGCCAATTCAGCATCTCTAATGTCAATAAGCTTATCAATTACAAGCTTATATCGTGCTTCCTTTAGTTTGTTAAATTCAATTTCGCCATAAACAGACATGAAGGTAATGTAGCCTAAATAACCAATGATAACCCATAAAACTAATAGAATTGCAGATTTAAACTTTTTAGGAACAAATTTATCGATTATCCAAACGATACCAATTGTGAGTAAGATTACAGCTACTGCCGCAATAATAATTGTTAACATAGTGATTTTATTAAAAAATTAATTAATGGTCTAACGCAAATCTACAATTTTTTTTTATTCACGAAAGTTATTGTTAGTAAAAATCATTTTTATCTTTGAGAAATACAAATATTGTTTACAATTTTAAATGAATGCATCCCAATTTCATGCTATAGTAAAAGATCAATTTCCATTTGAGCCCACCCTTAAACAAGATATTGTATTACAGCAACTTTCAAATTTTATTTTTGACACCACACCTAATGGTATGTATGTACTAAAAGGTTTTGCAGGTACGGGTAAAACAACCATCATAGGAACATTAGTAAATAATTTATGGAAAGCAAAAAAAAGTGCAGTATTACTCGCGCCTACGGGTAGAGCTGCGAAAGTTATCTCCAGTTATTCTAAAAAAGAAGCTTTTACCATTCATAAAAAAATCTATATGCCTAAATATAGTAAGACTGGAAAAGTTGAGTTTGTGATGCAATTGAATAAGCATAAAAAAACATTGTTCATTGTAGATGAAGCCTCAATGATATCGGATATGCCAAGTCAAGCAAAATTGTTTGGAAGTGGATCTGTACTTGATGATTTGGTACAATATGTATATTCTGGTCATCAATGTAAACTACTGCTTATAGGTGATACTGCACAGTTACCACCTGTGAAACTTGATTTAAGCCCCGCGTTAAACGAAGATCAACTCGCACTCAATTACAATAAGGAAGTAACCCGAATGGAGCTGGACGAAGTTGTACGACAAGGCCAAGATTCTGGTATTCTTATGAATGCAACTTTATTAAGAGAATCTATTGGTGGTCATAGTTTTGATAGTTTTAAATTTAATTTACAAGGGTTTTCGGATATAGTAAGATTGGTAGATGGTTATGAGATAATGGACGCCATTAATGAAGCCTATAGTACTTTGGGTAATGAAGAAACGGCAATCATAGTGCGTTCTAATAAGCGTGCTAATATGTATAACCAGCAAATAAGATCCCGTATTCTTTTTAATGAACATGAATTGTCATCTGGAGATTTTGTAATGGTTGTAAAGAATAATTACTTCTGGTTAAAACCTACTAGTGAAGCTGGATTTATTGCGAATGGGGATATTATGGAGATTTTAGAAATTTTCAGTATTAAGGAATTATATGGTTTCAGGTTTGCAGAAGTAAAGGTGCGAATGGTCGATTATCCAAAAATGCAGCCTTTTGAAACGGTATTGCTTTTAGATACTATTAGCGTCGAAGCACCAGCTTTGTCTTATGAGGATTCTAATCGCCTATATCAAGAAATATTAAAGGATTTTGATGATGAAAGTTCTAATTATAAAAAGTTTCTTAAAGTAAAGAATAGTAACCATCTCAATGCGTTACAAGTGAAGTTTTCGTACGCAATTACTTGCCATAAATCTCAAGGAGGACAGTGGGATACTGTTTTTGTTGAGCAACCCTATTTACCTAATGGAATCGATAAAGAGTATCTAAGGTGGCTGTATACTGCGGTTACAAGAGCCAAAGAAAAATTGTACCTTATTGGCTTTAAAGACGATTTTTTTGAAAGCTAAGACATATCGAAATGACAACTGAAACTCTAATAAGTATTTTTTTAGGCATTGGCCTTGCTGCTTCTGTAGGGTTTCGGATTTTTTTACCACTTTTCGCATTAAGTTTAGCATCCTATTTTAACATTTGGGAACTCAATGAAAGTTGGGAATGGATAGGTGGTACTTTAGCTTTATGGATTCTTGGCATTGCTACAGTTGTTGAAATTTTTGCTTATTATATTCCATATATTGATAATATTTTAGATACAATTGCCGTTCCTTTAGCTGCTATTGCAGGAACAGTTGTCATGGTTTCAACCGTTGCAGAGTTAAGTCCCGCTATAACTTGGGCTCTGGCAATTATTGCTGGCGGAGGAACTGCAGTAGCTATTTCAGGAGCTTCAGGAGCAACAAGATTATCATCAACAATAACTACGGCTGGATTTGGCAATCCGGTAATTTCTACTGTAGAAACAGGAACATCAATCTTCATGTCTTTAATTTCAATTTTTCTTCCGGTAATAGCAGTGATTTTAGTAGCTATTGTATTATTCATAATTTTTAGATTTTATAAAAAGATTAAACAACCAAACACTTAGAATATATCAAAATTCTGTATTTTTGAAATCACTTAAATTCCTTAAATGAAAATAATTTCAATGATTCCTGCCCGATATGGGGCATCACGATTTCCAGGAAAATTAATGCAGGACCTTGAGGGTAAAACTGTAATTTTAAGGACTTATGAGGCTACCATTGCAACCCAGTTATTTGATGATGTTTTTGTAGTAACCGATAGTGAAATCATTTTTGATGAAATTGAAAATCATGGTGGTAAGGCTATAATGAGTAAAAAAGAGCATGAATCGGGGAGTGATAGGATTGCTGAGGCGGTACAAGATATAGATTGTGATATTATAGTTAATGTACAAGGTGATGAGCCGTTTACTGAGCGATCGAGCTTAGAAAAGGTTTTGAGTGTGTTTCATGAGGACCAAGAAAAAGAAATTGATTTGGCATCATTGATGGTAGAAATTAAAGATTGGGATGAAATAAAGAACCCAAACACGGTTAAAGTTATAGTGGATCAACGAAATTTTGCTTTGTATTTTTCACGTAGCCCAATTCCTTTCCCGAGAGACAAAAATGCGGGAGCGAGATATTTTAAACATAAAGGGATCTATGCATTTAGAAAGCAAGCGCTATTAGATTTTTATGAATTGCCAATGCAAAGTATTGAGGCAACAGAAAAGATTGAATGTATTCGTTATTTAGAATTTGGTAAAAAAATAAAAATGGTTGAAACTGATGTTGAAGGTGTAGAAATTGATACACCGGAGGATTTAGAGAGAGCCAAGCGATTATGGAAATAAACCGAGATGACATAAAGGTTATTGGTTTTGATGCCGATGATACGCTTTGGGTGAATGAAACTTATTTTAGAGAAGCGGAACTGGAGTTCGCGAAGCTTCTAAGTGCATATGAAACTGCCAACAAAATTGATCAAGAACTCTTTAAGAAAGAAATGGCAAACCTCGATTTGTATGGTTATGGCATCAAAGGATTTGTACTTTCAATGGTTGAAATGGCACTAGAGATTTCTAATTATGAAGTGTCTAATCATACGATAGAAGCTATTTTAAAAATAGGCAAAACCATGTTAAATAAGCCAGTAGAATTGTTAGATGGTGTTGAAACGGTTTTGGAAACTTTGTCAAAAAAATACCGATTGATTGTGGCTACTAAGGGCGATTTATTAGATCAAGAACGAAAACTTGAGAAATCTGGATTATTGCATTATTTTCATCATATAGAAGTTTTAAGTGATAAGAAAGAGGCTAATTATTCTAAATTATTGAATCATTTAGATATTAAACCTTCAGAGTTTTTAATGATTGGGAATTCTTTAAAATCGGATATTTTACCATTGGTTAATATTAATGCATACGCTATTCACGTTCCATTTCATACGACTTGGGCACATGAAAACGTCAGTGCAGCTATAACAAAAGATAAGGTGTATGGCACGGTGACAAGTCTAACAGAAATATTAAATATTTTAGACTAGTTTTGAAGATTATCGATATAAATACATGGAATAGAAAACTACTTTTCAATCATTTTAAAGATTTTAAAGACCCTTATTTTGGAGTTGTTATTCCATTTGATGTTACCAATGCATATCATCAGGCTAAAAATAATAAATATAGTTTTTTTGCGAGGTATTTGCACGATTGTATGAAAGCGATAAATTCTATTGAAAATTTAAAGTATAGATTAATTGATGGACAAGTTGTTCATTATGATATTATTCATGCGTCAGCAACTATGATGAGAGCTGATAAAACTTTTGGTTTTTCATTCATTGAGTTTAGTGAAAATTTATCAAAATTCATGCGATCCATTGAACTGGAAAAGGAGCGTATTCAAAATTCAGAAGCATTATATCCTTCAGTAAATAGTCAAGATTGTATTCATTGCTCAACGATACCATGGTTCGAGTTTACTGGGCATAAAGAGCCTGTGTCTGGACAACAAGATTCGGTACCAAAATTAGCATTTAGTAAAATAGCAAAAAAAGAAAATAAAATGATGATGAATGTTGCAATAAATGTAAATCATGCATTAGCAGATGGTTATCATGTGGCTTTATTTCAAGAAAAGTTTCAAGAAAATTTAAATAAATAAAACATAAATAACACTATTTTAGTGTTTGAGAAAAGCTTAAAAATTACATGAGTTATAAAAACTTTCCAATGGTTCCTAGGGTAGTCTTTGGTCGTGGTAGTTTCAGTCAAATGAATGAAATTATTGAACCCAAACGCTTATCTATAAAGGCACCATTTATATTCTTAATTGATGACGTGTTTAAAGGAAAAGCTTGGCTAACATCTAGAATAAAGTTGTCTTATGAAGATCAATTAATATATATATCATCAAAAGAAGAACCTAAAACGTCCCAAATCGACGCTTTAGTAGAACAAATTATTTTATCTGGAAAAGAGCGCCCTTCAGGCATAATTGGTATTGGAGGAGGTACATTATTAGATATTGCTAAGGCCGTGTCAATAATGATTACAAATAAAGGCAGTGCCAATGATTATCAAGGTTGGGATTTGGTTAAAAATCCTGCTATTTATCACGTAGGCGTCCCAACAATTTCTGGAACTGGAGCAGAAGTCTCTAGAACTACCGTACTTACTGGTGTTGCCCGTAAACTAGGCATTAACAGTGATTATACACCGTTTGATCAAGTGATTTTGGATCCTGAATTGACTAAAAATGTCCCAAAAAATCAATGGTTTTATACAGGTATGGATTGCTATATTCATTGCGTAGAATCTCTACAAGGGACATATTTAAATGCTTTTAGTCAAGCTTATGGTGAAAAGGCATATGATTTGTGCAAAGAAATTTTTCTTGAAGATCATCTGTCGTTAGAAGAAAATCAAAACAAACTCATGATGGCGTCGTGGCATGGTGGAATGAGTATTGCCTATTCTCAGGTGGGCGTCGCTCATGCTATGAGTTATGGGTTATCTTTTTTACTGGGAACGAAACATGGAATTGGAAATTGTATTGTTTTTAATCATTTAGATGAATTTTATCCGGAGGGGGTTAGGTTATTTAAACAAATGCTTTCTAAACATAATATAGAAATCCCTCAGGGCTTATGTAGTGAATTGAGTGATGGGGAATTTGATACTATGATTGATGTGGCTTTGAGTTTAGAGCCGCTTTGGGAAAATGCTATTGGAAAAGATTGGCAGAAAACTATTACAAGATCTAAATTAAAATCACTTTATCAAAAAATGTAATATGCGTTGGTTAACAAAATGGATATATTATAAATTACTTGGGTGGGAAGTTACAGGATTTAACGATTTTGAAAACGTGAAAAAGGCAGTGCTAATAGCCGCACCTCATACCAGTTGGCATGATTTCTATATGGGTGTTTTATTGCGATCTGTTATTGATTTAAAAGCTAATTTTGTTGGAAAAAAAGAGCTATTTGTATTTCCTTTTGGATGGTTTTTCAGAGCGTTAGGTGGCGCTCCCGTGGTAAGGAAGTCTAATGAGAATCAAGTAGAAGCAATAGCGCGATTGTTTAGTGAACATGAAGTTTTTAGAATGTCTTTAGCACCTGAAGGAACGCGTAAAAAAGTGACGGAATGGCGTACGGGATTTTACTATATCGCTAAAGCGGCAAAAGTGCCAATAATTATGTTTACTCTTGATTTTGAAAATAAGCGGAATCATTTTTCTGAACCGTTTTACCCCACTGATGATAAAGATGCGGACTTTAAGTTTATGCGCGATTTTTACAAAGACGTGAAAGGTAAAGTTCCTGAGTACTCATAGGTTACTGATGATCCCATGAATTTTCATCGGTTTTATTTTTTGGGGATAAACCTAAAACTTCATTATCTGTATTTACACCCAATCCTAATACTGTTCTATTGGCATAATTAAAATAGGCAACAACCTGATTGACTTCTAAAATTTCTCCGTCATCATAGCCATGAGCTTTCAATTTTTCAATGTCTGAATTAATTAAACGATGTGCTTCAAGGGTAAGTTGTTTTGTGTATTTTATCAAGGCAAACTCTTTAGCGGGGAGGAAATCCTGCAAAGAATCATGCTCAATATGAAGTTTTAATGTATCAGCTTTTACATCATCTTGTAAAAAACGCTTCATACCTGCATAATGGTGCCGATAACAATAATCACATTTATTGATATAGCTTGTATACGTCCCTAAAAGCTCCAAAAACCAATTGGGAAAGGTGTTGTTAGTATGATGTAAGGTGTTTTTATATAAACTCATATGTCCAACCAAAGTATGTGGTCTTAAACTATGAATGCTTAAAACGTTATCAATTTGATCGTTAGGCCCCTTAATTTTATTGTAAATTGAACGTAATTTTCCTGTCGCTTCTTCAAGAGGAATCACTTTTATCCAGCTCATCGTGTCAGAATTTTTTGAGTTTGGCTCTAAAGTACATATTTATTAGTTGAACGACATTTTATTTTTGGCACAACATTTGTAATTTTATAACTAGGTTTAGTCAAATAAAATGAAACATAAATTAAATACGACGAACTCGTATCTCTAAAAAGAAACATTTTGCTATTAATTGAATTTAAGCCATTAAAAAAGCCACTTTATTCTTAGAACAAAGTGGCTTTTTGTTGTTTTTTAATTTGATGGTATTATTTTAATTTTACAGCTGTACCATAGGCTAAAATTTCTGAAGTAGCCTCCATAACCATTGACGTGGTAAACCTTACATTTACAATTGCATCTGCATTCATTCGTTGAGCATCTCTTAATAAACGCTCCATGGCTTGATCTCGAGATTGATCTAATAGCTTAGTGTATTCATCAATTTCTCCTCCAATAATATTTTTAAGGCCTGCAAAAATATCTCTACCTATATTTCTTGCTCTTACGGAATTACCCCTAGCTATACCTAAAACTTCAAGAATTTCTTTATTTGGAATCGTATCTGTTGTGGAAATAATCATATTATAAAATTGTTTTATGTACTCTATAGGTATATAATTAACTGTTTATGTTACAAATAAAAAAATCTTATTGAAATTTTTCTATAGAAAGAGGAACTGCTCCTGTCTCATCTAAAATACCATCCATCTTTAAATGTGTAATGACGGGTTTTTTATCCATTCTTATAAATGTGACGTGATCAAACGCCATAGAATCCAATTTATTTTGACTACCACCAGTGGTTCCAAGAGTTGTATAATTTCTGTTGTTTCTTATTCTTTGAGAAAAGGAATGCAAATGACCATTAATAACGGTATAGGGTCTACTAGATAATATATTTTCAAGTTTACCTAATCCTTTTTCATCTTCACGCATCCATAATGGCTTATGCATCAACACAAAAGTCCATTTTACATTAGGGTACTTATCTAGTATATTTTTAAAATAGATAAATTGATCATTACTCAGGCCACCGGTTTGCCGTTCGGCCATACTGTAATACTCAGTATCTTCATACTTGCCTTCAAGTTCTCCATTTATTACTTTTATCGCTTTAGCTCTAGCTTTATAAATCTCTAACATGCGATCTTCTTCATAATCTTCGGAATCCATCATTAGGAATAACACATCTTCATATAAAAAATGATAATAACGAGGGCCGAATCTATTTTTCCAAAATTTACGCATCCTAGGATTAGTTAAATCATGATTTCCGCCAAGATAAAAGAAAGGCATATTAAATTTACTTGCTCGAAAATCAAAAGAATCCCATTCTTTCGCTAACTTTAAAGAATCTTCGGTTCCCCCATCAATTAAATCGCCAACACTCAACACAAAAGTGGGATCCAATCTGTTTATTTGCGATACAGCGGTACTAAAAACGCCTTCGCGCTCGCCACCGGTTAAATCTGAAATAATAGCAAAAGTAAAATCTTTTTCTTCCAATTCAAATGTTTCACCTGTCCAGGGTTTATGCCCACTATTGATGTCATGTATAAAATCTGGTTTGGTTTTTATGTTTTGTTTACACCCTGTAAGAATAAGAATTGATAAAACGAATAGACATTGATTTTTCATGACTTAATGATTAACTTAAATTTAATGAGACGGATGGAATGTTGATGCACCAATTTAATAAAAATGCATAGAATAAATTAGTTATTCGCGAAGAACATAATTTCCTATTGCAATAATTTTGTCTAATTAAATTTAATGCTCATTAATATAGTTTGTTTTATATAATTTCTAAAACTTATGATAGAATGAGCTACCAACAACTTTATAAACAGGATTGGTTTGATTCAGAATACCTGATTTATAGTTTTCAAACGACCAATGTTAAAAACTATTAATTAAACCAGACTGCGTAACGTTGACGTCTTAGCTCTAAAGCTAATGTTTCTTCCATTTTAAGGGCAGCAGCTCTAGTTGGTAACGCATCAATATGATTATAGAGGCTAGGGCGCAAATAGAGGCCGTATTTTTCAACAATATTAGAAGATATTTTATACCCTTTTTTATTTCTGTAACCGGTTTTATGCTGTTCAAAACGCTCCTTTGGGGTTTTGCTTGTCATACCAACATAAAGACATTGCAGTGCACCATTAAATTGAGGGTTAGCTAAACGGAATTTCGAGTTTTGAGTAAATACACGTTTAGACAATTCTACAACATATATGCGAAATTCAACCTTAGCCATAAGTATTTGTGTTATTCAGAAAGTTCTTCCATAGTATGATAAACGTTTTGAACGTCATCATCTTCTTCAAGCTTTTCAAGCAATTTTTCTACTTCAACAACAGCTTGTGCATCCAGTGACTTGGTGATCTGCGGAATACGCTCAAAACCAGAAGATAAAATTTCAATTTCTCGAGATTCTAATTCTGCTTGGATGGCACCAAAACTTTCAAAAGGGGCATAAATCAAAATGCCATCATCATCAGCAAAGACTTCTTCTGCACCAAAATCAATAAACTCTAGTTCTACGTCTTCAGGATCTAGACCTTCTGCATTGATTCTAAAATTACAAGTATGATCAAACATAAATACTACAGAACCTGACGTGCCTAAACTGCCATCACATTTATTAAAATAACTTCTTACGTTTGCAACAGTTCTTGTATTGTTATCGGTTGCAGTTTCCACTAAAACGGCGATACCATGTGGTGCATAGCCTTCAAAGATAACTTCTTTATAATCGCCTTGACCCTTTTCACTTGCCTTTTTAATGGCACGTTCAACGTTGTCTTTGGGCATGTTTACAGATTTAGCATTCTGAATCACGGCGCGTAATCGAGAATTACTATCAGGATCAGGACCACCTTCCTTAACCGCCATCACAATATCTTTTCCTATTCTAGTGAAGGCCTTACTCATAGCAGACCAACGTTTCATTTTACGTGCTTTACGGAATTCAAAAGCTCTTCCCATAGAAAAAATTTAATTTTTTATTTCCACGAATGTGGAATTCTTGTTATTAATAGTTCAGTATAAAATTGAAATCACAAAAATAGCAATGCTCGCTAATAAAACAAACTATTCTTCAACTTCTACAATGGCTTCTATAGCTCGAGCCAATTGAAAATCTTTTTCTGTAACCCCTGCAGCACTATGAGTAGAAATACTTATAGTTAGTACATTATATTCATTTGCCCAATTAGGGTGATGGTTTAATGCTTCACATTCAAAAGCAATGCGACTCATAGCACTAAAGCAATCTTTAAAGTTTTCAAATTCAAATTCTGCATGAATGGCATTTTCATAATAATCCCAATCGGGAAAATGCAACATGTTTTGTTCTATAATTTCAGGAGATAATTTTGACATGATCTTAATTTTGGTGTTTTAAAATTAATCAATTTAAATACACGAATCAATTAAACTTCCAGTTCTTCTAGGATTTCTTGACTTTTAACACGTAAATGCTTGGGCAGTTTGTTATACTTAGGAAGTACGGCAAGATAACGTTCGTCATTAGTCGTGTAAACATTTTTAAAAACAGGCTTAAACCTCCCTATGGTATCAATGATGGTTGAAATAAAGTCATCATGATGTACCAAATCATCACTTCCTAAATGAAATACACCGTTTTTATTCCGATTAATGATATAATGTATTTGCTGAGTTAACTTATGATCTGA
>JAGSHF010000172.1 GCA_023954685.1 Flavobacteriaceae bacterium
CGATCAAAACCAAGTTGTAATGGACCATTTCTGCCAACATCATTTTTTATAACATCACCATCTGCAATAACAATCATTTTGGTGTCAACACTTTTTGTTTTAAACTCTGAATATTGAAACGGTAAAACTCTATTGTGATACACCGAAGTAAATTCACCTTCCAACAATACCGCAAGATTTTGAGGCCCTTTGGTGTAAGTAGATGGATCTGGTTCTTGTGTCACCATATCTAGGCTAATAAGCTTAGGGACACCACTGAGTTTCGTTAACTTTGAACTTTGTAGTAAAATCGTCTTATTAATTGTATTTTTAAGTGTATCAATTTGATTCGCGAAATCAAATTTCACAAGATTCAAATTGTTTACAATAGGATGGTTACTTGTGTTTGTAGCTAGTGGTGAATATTGCCACTGTAAGGGTTGAAATTGAGTCTCACTGCCTTCACCCATAGCCACTGTAATAGGCGCAGAGTAGAGGTCATTAATGAGTACCGGATTGATTCTAATTCCATATTTAAAGAAAAAATCGGTAAGGTTGATATCTCTAGAAATCGCAATTGATTCACCTGAATATAAACTATCTTGATCAACAGCTACTTGATCTACCAACCATAAACTCTTACCACCATTCATGGTGTATTGATCCAATACAAGTTTTTCTTCTTCTGAAAACGCGACCGTAGGTTTCGCTGATATAATTAAATCATATCCTTTTAAATCTTGCAGTGTTTTTTCTGGCTTACTTGCTACGCTATCCAGAGTAAATGGTGCTATAAAGTAATAGTCTCTTAACGTAGTTACAAAATCTGCAATGTTTTTATTTTCCAACTGACCATTACCGCGAAGAACGGCAACTTTTCGGCGTTTTGGATAGAGTAATTTACTAAATGCATCAGCGAATGCATATTCTAAATGCTGTACCGAATTGCTAACTAATTCTTGCTGATTGGCTCCAATTTTATTTTTAACTAACGGAATTTTGACTGTCGTTTCTCCATAACTAGCCAATGCCCAAGGAATTATGACTTCCTGGCTTGATTTTCCATTTTCTTGAACATTCAATCGCATCGGCGTTAGGCCACGTTGATTTAGTAATTCCAAATTTTGATCACGCACACTTTCGTCCTCTAAAGGATTTATAAAACTAAATTTCACATGATCATTTTTGGCAATGAACTCTTCCAATAACTGTCTTGTCTCGGCTTGTAATCGTCTAAATTCTGATGGAAAATCACCTTCCAAGAATATATCAATAATAAGCGGTTGCTTTATATCATTTATGATACTTGTAGTCGCATCATTAAGCGTATAACGTTGGTCTTCTGTTAAATCAAAACGAGCGTACAAACGATTCCCTAATACATTAATAAGAACTAGCCCTACTATAAAAAGAGCGATGGTTCTAATCATCTTAAGGTCCTTATTGTGCTTGCCAATTCCGTAAACCGTAAGTGCAATAAATGCTGCCGTTAGACATACAAAATAAAGAATATTCCTGCTATCAATCACACCACGACTTACGCTCTTATAATGGAAATCCATGCCGTAGTGCTCAATGCTATTACTCGATAGTACATCTGCTAAACCCTGAAATCCAAGATGAAAGAATAAGCACAATGCTACGGCACTAATAAATGCAACAATTTGGTTTTGTGATAGGGTAGAAGCAAACACCCCAATAGATGTATATGCGGCAATTAAAAAGAGTAGGCCTATGTAGGACCCAATGATACTACCTACATCTAAATTCCCTTCAGGAAGCCCAAGCTTATAAATTGTAAACACATAAAGTAAAGTTGGAATTAATGCCAACATAGTGAGCACAAATGCGCCAAAATATTTACCGAGTACGATTTGGAGCTTACTGGCGGGTCTAGTGAGTAAAAGTTCCAGAGTTCCTTGCTTTTTTTCTTCGGAAAAACTCCGCATGGTTACGGCAGGAATAAGGAAAAGTAATACCCAAGGTGCTAATGTGAAAAATGAAGTTAAATCTGCAAAACCGTAATCAAGGACATTAAATTGACTTTTAAAGAACCATAAAAGGATGCCATTGCTCAATAAAAATATAGCCATTACTAAATAGCCAATTGGCGAGGCGAAAAATGAATTGATTTCTTTCTTAAGAATGGCGATCATGGGTTAAAAATATTAATTAATTTTCATTATCTAATTCAACGAATCATTCAAGTGTTATTAATTTATCAACACTCCAAGCTACTGGTTTTGCGTTAAAAAGAGGTTTGGTAGCTGCCCAAACACCTTTAAATAACTCTGAATGCCTATAAGCCTCCAATTTTTGTTCAGAATCCCAATAACTATAGGTAAAAAAGATATTGGATTGTTTTTTATCTCTATAGAGTTCCAAAAATTGACACCCCTCAAATTTTCTTATGTCATTTTTCTTACTGTTGAAATTCATTAGAAAGATTTCAATATGTACTGGGTCAAAACTCATTTTCACAATTCTAACTAACATATTAAGCGATGAAATTAATGGTTATGGTATCTCTCATTTCAAGTCCCATTAATGTAGAGGCACTTCCAACTGTAGAGGTATTACTTTTGTACATGGCAATTTCCAAATAGTTCGATGCATTAAAAACGACCATGCCCTTGCCTTCGTCATTCCGTTTCTCTTGAGGAATATCAAAGTTTACAATATCACTATACTTTTGAAAAATGGTATTAAACTTATGGTTTCTGGCAGACACTTCAAATTTGCGCCCTTTTTGAAAATCCTCAAAGAACTTGCGTTTGATATTAGTAACTACATTCCCGTAATTATCAATATAAATGACATTGCCAATAATTTGGTTCTTTTCTTCATTAACAAAAGGGATGAGGTTCTTAATGGGTTTAATACTATCAATTAATTTGCCTACGACCTCTGGTCTGCCACCTCTTGCAATATGACACGCCACTTTAACAAATACATCAAGGACGGGAAAGCTGGTTTCTATTTTATCATGGATATTAATCTCTACGATCTTTTCTGGATTAATATCAGAACAAATCATACTCATAATACCATTATTTGCACATATAAAATAGTGACCATCCAATTTTATTGCAATGTGTTTATTTTCTTGATTTATTTCGGAATCAATTCCTATGATATGGATGGTACCTTGAGGAAAACTACTATATGCGTTTTGAATAATGTATGCCGCCTCTGGAATATTGAATGGCGAAACTAAATGCGAGATATCAACAATTTTTACATCTGGAAGCTCACTATAAATGGCGCCCTTAATCGCCCCTGCAAAGTGATCTTTCTCCCCAAAATCCGTTGTTAAAGTAATGATTGCCATTGGCAAAATTGTTGATATTTTTTTTAAGCGCTTTGCTTTAAAATTATGTACATTTGAGTTTTACAAACGTACATATTTTTTTTGTTTTATAAGAGCTCAATAAAATATATATGGGTGAAAAATATTTGAAGTCATAAATCAATATTAACACTGTAAATTAGCCTCATGTATTCTATTTACAGTACTAAAAAAAAACAGCATTTGAACGAACTAATTATCGAACTTGAAGAAGTGAGTCCAAAAGAATTTTTTGGAGCACAAAATGCCAATATTATACTCTTAAAAAAATATTTCCCTAAACTTAAAATTGTTGCACGTGGTAATAAAATTAAAGCTTATGGTGATGAAGAATTACTAGAAGAATTTGATCGTAGGTTGACCATGCTCATGAATCATTTTGGCAAGTATAATAAGTTAGATGAAAATGTTATTGAACGTGTATTGACAAGTCAAAGTAGCGACGATTATAAGACTTCAGACGCAAGTGGAGAAGTGCTTGTTCATGGCGTAGGAGGGAAACTTATTAAAGCGCAATCTGCTAATCAGCGTAAATTAGTAGAGAGTATGCGCAAGAATGATATGGTGTTTGCTATTGGTCCTGCTGGAACAGGAAAGACTTACACAGGTGTGGCCTTGGCCGTAAAAGCATTAAAGAATAAAGAGGTGAAACGTATTATATTAACCCGGCCTGCCGTTGAGGCTGGTGAAAATTTAGGGTTTTTGCCTGGAGATTTGAAAGAAAAATTAGATCCTTATATGCAACCGTTATATGATGCTTTGCGCGATATGATTCCTGCTGAAAAATTGGACAGCTATATTGAAAAAGGAGTGATACAAATAGCGCCATTAGCGTTTATGCGTGGACGTACATTAGATAATGCTTTTGTGATCCTAGATGAAGGACAGAACACAACACATGCACAAATGAAAATGTTTTTAACCCGTATGGGAAAGAGTGCTAAATTTTTACTGACGGGTGACCCTGGGCAAATAGATTTACCTCGACGTACTATTTCTGGATTGAAGGAAGCACTATTGATTCTAAAAAATGTAGATGGCGTTGGTATGATTTTCTTAGATGACAAAGATGTAATTCGTCATAAACTTGTTAAGAAAGTGATTGCGGCTTATAAAAATATTGAGAATAGAGATTAAGTCAGTCCGCAGCGGATACGTGCTTCTTGCAAATATGAGGCTACGGTCGAAAAGGAAACTAAATATAAAGCAAAGCCTTATTCCTGAATTAAGCAAGGGCTAAGTAGATGTAAATTTTAAATAGTAAGAATGTCAAACAATACCATAACAGATACCAATTTTGAATTCCCAAATCAAAAGAGTCTTTATAAAGGAAAAGTTCGAGAAGTATATAATATCAATAATGAGGTTTTAGTTATGGTTGCTACGGATCGTTTGTCAGCTTTTGATGTGGTGATGCCTAAAGGGATTCCATTTAAAGGACAAATACTAAATCAGATTGCAACCAAAATGATGGCGGCTACTGAAGATTTAGTACCCAATTGGTTACTAGCAACACCAGACCCTAATGTAGCTGTTGGTCATTTGTGTGAACCTTATAAAGTAGAAATGGTCATTCGCGGTTATATGTCTGGACATGCAGCACGTGAATACAAACTTGGAAAACGAATACTTTGTGGGGTGTCTATGCCAGAGGGTATGAAAGAAAATGACGCATTTCCTGAGCCTATCATTACTCCAGCAACTAAGGCAGAAATGGGGGATCATGATGAAGATATTTCTCGTGAGGATATTTTAGCAAAAGGCATTGTATCTGAATCGGATTATGTCATATTAGAAGATTATACAAGAAAACTATTCCAACGTGGTTCTGAAATTGCGACATCAAGAGGCTTGATTCTAGTAGATACGAAATACGAATTCGGTAAAACTAAATCGGGAAAAATCGTCTTGATTGATGAAATACATACACCCGATTCTTCTCGTTACTTTTATGCTAAAGGTTATCAAGAACGACAAGATAAAGGCGAAGCACAAAAGCAACTCTCTAAAGAGTTTGTACGCCAATGGTTAATTAGTAATGGATTTCAAGGGCTAGAAGGTCAAAGCGTTCCTGAAATGAGTCATGATTACATCACTTCTGTATCTGAACGCTATATTGAACTCTATGAGAACATCACCGGTGAAACTTTTGTAAAGGCTGATGTTTCAAGTATCCAAGATAGGATTGAGGACAATGTTTTAAAATATTTAAGTGATTAAACGCTGTTAATTGAAATACCCATGTTTTTTTAAAAACTCATCTATTTTGTTTTGAGCTTTAAGGCTAATTTGTTTGTCAGGGTTAGGCCAATCATCATCTGGTTCTGATGAAGGCGTAAATAGATGTCCAACACCGTCATAAATATGTAGTTCACATTCGTTTTCAAAATTAACCATATTACTCTTGAACAATTCTGCACCTTCTAGAGGTGTTACGGTATCTGTTCTCCCAATAACAATAATTGTGGGAGGTGTATCCTTGGAAACATGTTCTGCAGGAGATAGATTTTTTACATCTATTTTATTCAGCAATCTATTTTGAAAATTTGGATAAACAGATAGTGTTAGGGCCGGTGATTTTAAGGCCAATAAATTTGTAGCACTCGAGACTTTCTCATCTGGAGCATCTAAATTATTGAATATCGTTGCACATGCAGCAAGATGAGCACCAGCCGACCAACCATAGGCCGCTATTTTATCTTTCTCAATTGAAAAGTCGTTCGCCTTGTTACGAATCCATCGTATTGCTTTTTGCGCATCAATAACAGATTCGTAAGGCGTAATGCCATTATCTAAATCCTGAAGTCTGTATTGAACTGAGTATGCAATAATACCTTTACTTGCGTAATATTTAGCATTACTAAATCCCCAAGAGGCTTCCCCCATATACCAGCCTCCGCCATGAAAAATTACGATTGCGGGATATTCTTTTTCTGAATTATAGTCTAATGGTCGAACACAATAGATCTTTAAATCATTTTTTGTGTCATAGGTATATGTTTCAATACTCAAGGTGTCTGTTTCTTTTTGCGCATTCGCGAAAAAAGTAGTCGAGAACATCATTGCAAAAAAGAAAATACGTGTTTTCATTTCAATACTTTAATTATTTATTTTTAATTAATCGAACAGCTTCGAATTCTTGATAAAAAATTATTTTGTGAATGGCATTTTAAGATACGCGAAAACGAAGGAATAAAAAATATAATTTGGAGGTGATTATACGACATGTAAATTACTGAAAATTAACAGCTTATTATATATTTTCTATTTTTTGTCTAAATAAAAAGTTAAAAAGTTAGACAAAACAAATAATAATATTATCTTTGACTAAATTAAAAACATACATAATGAAAAAATTAGCACTTATTTTAACAATTACATTATCAGTTTGGGCTTCCCAAAATATTAATGCACAAGGAACAATAGTAGAAGTTGCTGTTGGTAACGAGAATTTTTCAACTTTAGTAACAGCTTTAAAAGCTGCGGATTTAGTTGCTGCTTTGCAGGGGGATGGACCTTTTACTGTTTTTGCACCTACTAATGACGCATTCGCTAAGATTGATTCAAAGACCTTAAACTCTCTTTTAGAAGAAAAAAATAAAAAGGCATTGGCTAATATCTTAACATATCACGTTGTATCTGGTAAA
>JAGSHF010000099.1 GCA_023954685.1 Flavobacteriaceae bacterium
ACAGCTTGGATGGCAGATTCTTGTGTAAAACTATTTCCAGATTATAATTTGGCAAGCATAGAAAACGTAAAATTATTTAAAGGGATTGTTTTCGATGGCAATGAAAAAGAAGTGTATTTCACAGAAATTAAAGAGCAAAGCAAAACTGAAGACCGTATAGTTTGTGATGTCACTATTTATAGTAAAGGCGTAAAATTACCTCTAAACCACTATCGTTCTCGGGTTACGATTGAGCGAAAAAGAGGTGACAAACCTAAATTTCAAGTGCCCAACTTAAAAGAAAACAAAATAAAAGGAGCTTCTTTTTATAAAGATGGTTCTTTATTTCATGGTGAATTTTATCAAGGTATCGAAGAGGTTTTATCTATAGACAAAGAACAAGTTTTACTAAAATGTAAGGCTCCAGCAGTTTCTTTTGAAGATCAAGGCCAATTTCCCAATACAAGTTTAAACGCATTTTTCTTAGACATACAATATCAAGGTATGGTGGTGTGGGTGCAAAAGTTTCATGATGGCGCTAATAGTTTACCCTTACAAACCTTAAAAGGGTTGGTTTACGGAGAAATTCCTTCAGATAAAAGTTTCTATGTGCATATAAAAATTCAAGAGAATTCAATCACAAAGATGATAGCAGATTGCACTGTATTTGATGATAAAGGCAACGTGTTTTTATTTACAGAAGGTGCGGGATTAACCATTTCACCTGAGTTAACATGGTAAAAGGAAAGGACGTAAAATAGTATGTCACCGCTCTAACCAATAAGAAAACATGAAAGAAAAAATAGCTATCATCGGAATGTCGTCCCTTTTTCCTGGGTCTAAAACTTTACAAGAGTTTTGGAATAACCTTATGGATAAAAAAGACTTGACTGGTATGGCAACAAAAGATGATTTTGGTGCAGATCCCGAAATATTTTACAAAAAGGATAAGGGTATTATTGATAGTTGCTACTCCTTACGAGGTGGTTACATTCGCGATTACACTTTTAAAAGCGCTGATTTTGGTCGTCAAGACTTAGATCACTTAGATCAAATGTATAAATGGGGCTTACAAGTTACCAAGGATGCTTTAATACATGGGGGTTATTGGAATAAAACCGAAGTATTGGATAATTGCGGTGTAATTTTCGGTAATTTATCTTTTCCAACAAAATCTTCTCATAAAATTCTTGCTCCGGTTTATACAAAAACGCTTGAAAAAGGCATTAAAAGCCTACTCAAGGATGAAAGCTTAGAAATACCAGCTACAGAATATGAAATACCAGAAAACAATCCAATAGAAGGCGATGTATCAGAATTGGTAAAGCAGATCATTGGCTTAAAACGCACAAATTTTGATTTAGATGCCGCCTGTGCTTCTTCTCTTTATGCCATTAAGATGGCTTGTGACGAATTATTAACAGGTAAAGCCGACATGATGTTAGCCGGAGCAGTTTGCTCTTCAGACCAATTGTTTATTCACATGGGGTTTTCTATTTTTCATGCCTATGCAGCTCATGATAAAAAATACTCGCCATTAGATAAGGATTCTTCAGGTCTAGTATCGTCTGAAGGTGCTGGAATGATTCTATTGAAACGTTTATCAGATGCAGAAAAAGATGGTGATAATATAATCGGTGTTATTTCAGGAATTGGTTTATCTAACGATGGTGCAGGGAAATTTTTATTAAGCCCCAACCCAAAAGGACAAACTTTGGCTTATGAAAGAGCTTATAATGGTACTATTTCTAAAGACAACACGTCCTATATAGAATGTCATGCCACTGGAACCCCACTTGGCGATGTTACAGAAATCAATTCACTAGAAACATTTTTTGGAGACAATCCAGACAAATTGCGATTGGGCTCTGTAAAATCCAACATGGGGCATATGCTAACAGCTGCTGGTATGCCTAGTTTAATGAAAGTGCTACTTTCTATGGAACATAATATTATTCCACCAGGAATTAATATGTCTGAAGCAATTCAATCTGAAAATGGCTGGTTCAAACGAGAACAAATAATAGAAGAGCCTTTAAAATGGGAAACAAACTACAAACAAGCAGCGGTAAACTCCTTTGGATTTGGTGGTACCAATGCGCATTTGGTTGTAGAAAGCCATCATAATGAAAAAAGCAATAAACACAAAGATGTAAGTCTAAAAGAAATGGCCATCACGAGTATGGACGTTCATTTTGGAAATTGTGATAATCTAGATGCTTTTTATCAATCTATTTTTATTGGGAAACAGCATTTCTCTACGATGCCGTTAAGCCGATGGAAGGGTTTTGAAAACAATAGTGAATTATTAGCCAAATATGGTTTAGAGCATCAGCATCCCCTTAAAGGAAATTTCATTGAAGATTTTGATATGGATTTAATGCGATATAAAATCCAACCCAATGAAATTAGCACAATGGAACCTCAGCAAGCTTTAATTTTAAAGGTTGCGGACCAAGCCATCCAAAAATCCAATTTAAATAGAGGAGAAAATGTTGCTGTTTTAATTGCTATGAACCCTGAACTGGCCATACACCATTACTTAGCCCGATGGGATAGTAAATGGCAGTTAGACAAGGCTTTAGAAAGAAGCAACATTGATTTAGAAGAAACGCAAAAAGCAACACTTTTAGCAGAGTGTCGTAATATTTTATACCAAATTGGGAATGTACAAACACCCAGTCAGCATACGAGTTTTGTCGGGAATATTATGGCCAGCCGCATATCTGCACTATGGGATTTTAATGGGCCTTCATTTACAATTTCTAATGGAAATAACGGAACAACAAGAGCCTTGGAGGTAGCGCAAAACATGCTGTCTTTAGGCGAAGTTGATGCAGTAGTTGTAGGTGCGGTAGAGTTTTCTGCCGGAATGGAAGCCATTCTATTACGAAATCTAGTTGATACTGTAAATCAGAATTTACAGCCAAGTCTGTCTTTTAATACAGATGATTTTGGTTGGTTGATTGGAGAGGGAGCATCCGCAATTGTTTTAAAAGCAAGTGACACTTTAGACAAAAAAGATACTGTTTATGCTAAAATTGAAGCTATAGGTGATTTGGCAACAGATAAGAGCATTGCTTTACAAGAATTAGTCGCTTCAGGATTTATGAAGGAGGATCAATTGGAACAAGAACAACTCTTAGCCAATGCATCTGAACAAAAAATTGCTTTAGGATCGGTAAAAACTAATATTGGACATACTTTTGCTGCATCTGGATTAGCTTCCATTATAAAAACGGCCCTTTGTTTGTATCATCAATTCATTCCAGGCATACCTAATTGGAAATCGGTAAAAAACGATGTACTAAAAAACAGTAATTATTACTTCCCAAGTCAATCAAGGCCCTGGGTAAATGAAACGAAGTATCCTAGACAGGCTTTAGTGAATTTGAGTTTAAATTCCCGAGTAAAACTTTCGGAATTTACAAACCCTAAACCTCATAAAATTGACAATTTCTTAAAAAAACATTTGTTTGTTTTAAAAGGAAAAACTCAAGATGAGCTTAGAGAAAATCTAAACTCAATTAATAAAGATGTTACTGATAATAATTTAGATTTTATCGCTCAGGCTTATTTTGATAAAGCAGCAAAAACAAAAACGAAGTACAGTATTGTTTTAATTGGATCTAGTCAGAAATCTTTATTACAAGATATTAGGTTCATTGAAAAGCAATTGGGATTTGCATTTGCAAATCTTACAGATATTAAATTGCCCAGTGGATCTTTCTTTAGCCCAAACCCAAGCGCGGAAAAAGGAGATTTAGCATTTGTATATCCTGGTTCGGCTACTAGTTACGAAGGATTAGGTCAGGATTTATTTCAATTTTTTCCCAACCTTTTAAGTGATTTAGAAAACGAAATCCCCAACCTTAAAGATTTCTTCAGTTTTGATTATTTATTCCCTAAAAAACAAGATAGCACAGCGCCTTCATTAAACATTCAAAATGATGCTATTTCAATGATGTCCACGGGGGTGCTCTATGCCAAAATATACACGCATGTTTTAACCACCTATTTTGGCTTAAAACCAAAAGCAGCTATGGGATATTCTATGGGAGAATGTAGCTCAATGTGGTATGCTTTTGGCATATGGAATCCGGGAGAAGGCACAAAAGTTTTTCGAAACTCTCCTATTTTCAAAAACAAATTTTCTGGTGATTTAGAATTATTAGCTGAAGTTTGGAATATTAGCTCAGAAGAAGCGAAAGCGAGATGGCAAAGTTGGATTCTATTAGATACTCAAGAAAATGTAGCAGCTCATATTTCGAAGTTTGATAAAGTCTCCATCACTTTTGTTAACTCTAATAAAGAATTGATTATTTCAGGGGACAAAAGCCAATGTGAAGCCTTAATAAAAGAACTTAACTGTGCTTCAATATTGGTGCCTTTTCAAAATATTATCCATAACGATTTCTGTAAAAAAGAATATGACGGATTGATTGAAATGCATAATTTCCCTTTAGAAGTTCAACCAAAAGTTGACTTTTACTCGAGTTTAACGGGTGAAAAAATCCCTATGGATTCTTTAATAATAGCAGAAAATTCAACAAAAGTCTGCTATAAAACCGTTGATTTTCCTGCTTTTTTAAAAAAAATGTCAACAAAAGGGTTTAGCACTTTTGTTGAGTTGGGTCCAAATAGTACATGTACCAATTGGATAAAAGATTCACTAGACCCAAATAAGCACGCCGCTTGTGCTATTGACAAAAAAGGAACAAGTGCGATACAATCTTTATACGAATGTTTAGCACAATTAATTTCTAACGGCATCGAAATTGATTTAAGCTTATTATATCCAAACAAAAATCAATTACAAATTAAAAAACGCTTTACTAAAAAAGTAAAAACAGGCGGTAGACGCGTGTACGATGTTTTATTATCAGAGGATATGAAAAATCAATTTACTACTATTAAAAGAAAAGCAGTAATTAATACAGAAAATAAAGGCGCTAACACCCTCATTACAACAAAAAACACATTAGAAAAAAAGTCTCTTATGACAAATACTTCGACACCAAATACAGCTGTTAAAATTGCAGAAAACGGCTTGAAATTACAAGATTTTAATGACCCTAATCATTTAAATGGTAAAAATATCATTTTCAGTAAAGAGGATTTAATCGAATTTTCTGAAGGAAAAATAGGTAATGTTTTTGGCGCTGAATACAATGTCATTGACCAATATAAGCGAAGGGTGATGTTACCAATGGATCCATATCTTTTGGTAAGTCGAGTCACCGGTTTAAATGCAAAATTAGGAGAATTTAAACCATCCACTATGCAAACCGAATACGATATACCGTACGATTCTGGTTATGCTACCGACACCCAAATTCCTTGGGCAGTATCTGTAGAATCAGGGCAATGCGATTTAATGTTAATTTCTTATTTGGGAATCGATTTAGAAAACAAAGGCGAGTATGTATATCGCCTTTTGGATTGCACCTTAACCTTTGTAGACGATTTGCCTTTTGAAGGGCAAACGCTACGCTATGATATATCCATCAATTCATTTGTTAGAAATGGTCGTAATCTATTGTTTTTCTTTAGTTACGAGTGTTTCGTAGAGGACCGTATGGTCCTAAAAATGACCAACGGTGTTGCAGGTTTCTTTACTGATGAAGAATTGAGTAAAGGAAACGGCGTTGTTTATACTGACAGTGAAAAGAAAACAATAACAACGGTAAAAAAGAAAAAATTTATACCCTTTTTAACCACAAAAAAGACAGCCTTTGATATTGAAGATTTAAGACATTTAATCAATGGAGATGCTCATAAATGTTTTGATGATAGTTCTTATTTCCCTAATGGAAGGAACAAATCGATTCGATTAGCTCCAGAAAAAATGCTAATGTTAGATCGTATCACAAAAGCAGATATTCATGGTGGCCCTTATGGTTTGGGGGAAATTATTGCAGAAAAAGATCTGAGTCCAGATGATTGGTATTTCCCATGTCACTTTAGAGATGACCAAGTATTAGCAGGTTCTTTGCAAGCAGAAGGTGGTGGAAATTTACTACGCTTCTTTATGATGATGCTCGGATTACAACGCCTTAAAAAAGATGCACGTTTCCAACCCATTTACGGCGTACCACAAAAAGTACGTTGTAGAAAAGAAGTGACACCAAAAGATAATAAGTTAATTTATCGCTTAGTGATTAAAGATATTGGATTATTACCTGATCCCTATGTAATTGGTGATTTAGAAATAATTGTTGATGGTGTTATTACTGTTCATTTTTCCAATTTGGGCTTACAGTTAAGAGAAAAAAATAATCCAAAGTACTTAGAACAACCTAAGAAAGTGACGGAGGATGTCTTGTTAAACGAAACCGATATCGAAACTTTTGCTTTAGGACGATTAGCTGACTGTTTTGGGGAAGAATATGCTGTTTATGACAATAGAGCTTTGTCTCGTCAACCCAATACCGATTTGCAAGTTGTAAGCCGCGTGATTAAAATGGACGGTGAGCGTTTTGATTTTTCAAAGCCAACAAATATTTGGACAGAATACGATGTCCCACAGGAGGTTTGGTATTATAAACAAAATGCCTCTATGACTATGCCTTATGCCATATTGATGGAGATTGCCCTACAACCTTGTGGATTATTAGGTGCTTATTTAGGGAGTACACTGCAATTCCCTGAAAAAGATTTATACTTTAGAAACCTAGATGGAGATGGTGAGTTATTAGACTTGCCAATAGGTACAGATTTCAGAGGAAAAGTGATTAAAAATAAAGCAACCTTAACTTCCTCTACTGCTCTAGGCGGTTTTGTAATTCAGAAATACCTATTTGAAGTATCAATAGATGGGCATATATTCTATAAAGGATTTTCTTCTTTCGGATTCTTCCCGAAGGAAGCCTTAGCACAACAAGTCGGTTTAGATAATGGAGCGGACATTTCACCTTGGTATGTACAAAACAACTTAACCATTAAAGATTATTTTCAAATAAAACTAGATTCTTTATATGCAAAAATGAAATTGTATAAAGAAAACGACAAAGCGAATACCTTCCGTTTGGCAGAAGATCAACTGGATTTATTAGATAGTGGTTTGGTCGTAAAAGATGGTGGTGAATTTGGCAATGGGTACATCCATTGTTCTAAAGAAATACATACCTATGATTGGTTCTTTACCTGTCATTTCTATTCTGATCCAGTTATGCCAGGATCTCTAGGAGTAGAAGCTATCTCGCAAGCTATGCAGTTATTTGCTTTGCAACAAGATTTAGGAAAAGATTTTAAAAATCCAAGATTTGTACACGTTGAGAATAACAAAACCGAGTGGAAATACCGTGGTCAAATAAAAATTAATGTAGAAAATATGCATTTAGAAGTTCATTTTAAAAGCATAGAAAAACGCGGCGCTACTTTGATAATGATTGCCAATGCATACCTGTGGAATGAAGGCACAAGAATTTACCAATTAACCGATTTGGCATTGGGAATTCAAGAAGCTTAAACTAACGAAAGAAACAACCATTTGGAGCTTCATAAGAAAGCAATTGAGGATTACTGGAGTTCCAAAAACAAAACATAAAAAATGATTGACTTAAAATGGATAGGGTCTCCAAGAGAGATTTCGTTTGACATCAAAGGAATGTCTGACAAATTAAAAAACACTGCTATACCTTGTTATGTTGTTAAAGATTTATCGGGTCGCATTGGAATTACCAATACGGGAACGATTCAATCTCAAGGAAAGGGTTTATTTCTAAAAGCCATAGTGCCTGCATTTACAGCCGAAGATTTTGGAGATGCTTCGTTTAAAGAAGATCACTTGTTAAAATATGCCTACAAAGGTGGAGCTATGGCAAACGGAATTGCCTCTACCGATATGGTAATTGCTTTAGGAAAAAACCAAATGATAGGCTCTTTTGGAGCTGCAGGAATGATTCCAGCACGAGTTAAAGAAGCCATTGCTACCATTCAAAAAGCGCTGCCTACTCAAGCGTATGCCTGCAACCTTATCCATAGCCCTATTGAAAAAGCTTTGGAGGAAGGAGCCGTAAATCTATATATAGAACATGGTGTAAAAGTGGTAGAAGCTTCGGCTTATATGAACTTATCTGAGCAAATTGTAAAATACAGAGCGGTGGGCTTGAGTTTAGATGCTAACGGTGAAATTATCATTGCTAATAAAGTGATAGGAAAGGTTTCAAGAAAGGAAGTTGCTGAACGCTTTATGTCTCCTGCTCCAATTAAATTTTTAGACAAATTATTGACTTCTGGGAAAATTACTCAGCAACAACATGAACTGGCTCAAAAAGTCCCAATGGCAGATGATATCACTGTAGAAGCTGATTCTGGAGGGCATACAGACAACCGCCCTTTGGTGGTTTTATTCCCAATCATTTTACAATTGAGAGACGAAATTCAGAAAAAAAACCAGTACAAAAAACAAATTAGAGTGGGTGTCGCTGGAGGAATAGGAACTCCTTCTTCAGCATTGGCTGCTTTCAGTATGGGTGCTGCCTATGTGGTAACAGGATCTATAAACCAAGCCTGTGTAGAATCGGGAACTTCGGATGCCGTGAAGGAATTACTGGCTAAAGTGGCCTCAACGGATGTGACGATGGCTCCTGCTTCTGACATGTTTGAATTGGGTGTAGAATTACAAGTCTTAAAACGTGGCACTTTATTTGGTGCCAAGGCCAAGAAACTATACGAAATATACACACGTTATGAGAGTATTGATGATATTCCTGCTGAAGAAAGGCAAAAGTTAGAATTAAAAACTTTTAAAATGACTTTAGAAAAGGTATGGGAAGGCTGTGTAAGTTTCTTTATGGAAAGAGATCCTGAGCAAATAGAAAATGCTAAAGGAAATCCAAAACGGAAAATGGCCTTAATTTTTCGTTGGTATCTGGGCCTATCTTCTAATTGGGCCAATGCTGGTACCCCAGATAGAATTATGGATTATCAAATATGGTGTGGCCCCGCAATGGGCGCTTTTAATGAATGGGTAAAAAACTCATATTTAAGCCAAGCAAAAAACAGAAAAGTTGCGAATGTAGCTACTCATATATTAGAGGGCGCTGCTTATTTACATAGAATCAACACAATCAAAAATCAAGGTGTAGATTTACCTATTGAGTTATTACATTTAGATATTGAAGATAAACATGTGGTAATGTCCTAAGGGTTTATTCTATTTAACTAAAAAGTTCAAAATATAGGTATTGACTCCGACTACATTGATTACGTATTAAAAAGTAACAGAAACCCTGTAAATTAATGATTTACAGGGTTTTTTGTTTCTATTATTTAGCGTCCAATTGATAATTGGATGCTAAAACACATGAGATTCATAACGTAGTAATCGCAATGCATTTAACACGACAACTAGGGTAGATCCTTCATGAAACACAACTGCTAAACCAATATTGGTTAGCCCTAAGATAGTTACAGGAACTAATAGTACTACAACACCCAAACTTATCCAAATATTTTGTTTAATGATACGTTTAGATTGACGACTCAAGCCTATTACAAATGGTAGTCTTTCTATTTTATCTGACATTAATGCGACATCTGCGGTTTCTAAAGCCAAATCACTACCAGCAGCTCCCATTGCCACACTTACAGTACTTAATGCCATAGCTGGTGCATCATTAACACCATCTCCAACCATTGCTATTTTTTTATCTCGAAGAATAAGTTTTCTTATTTCAGAAACTTTATCCTCTGGTAATAAATTCCCTTTGGCCTCCGAAAGACCAATTTGTTTTGCAATAGCATTGCCTACATTTTGATGGTCTCCAGTAAGCATAATCATATATTTAATGCCAATTTTCTTTAAGTGTTTTAATGTAGAAGCTGCGGTTTTACGAGGTAAATCCATCACACTGATTAAACCTATAGCCTTATTATTAAAAGCAACAACCATAACCGTTTGTCCATTTTGCAAGAGATTATTCATACTAGCCATAACGACTTTACCCACCTTAATATCAAAACTTTCCAATAATTTCACATTTCCAATCAAAGCGATATCTTCTTTATAAATAGCACGTATACCTTTTCCTTGAATAGCAGTAACGTTTGTTGCCTGGTTTTGAGGCTCAATATTATATTCTGTTCTTATTCCTTTTGCTATTGCTTTGGCGAGTGGATGGTTGCTTAAACTTTCTACTTCAAGAATTAACTTGACGAGTTCTTTTTTATCAAAATCATTTAATGCAATAACATTTGTAAGCTTTGGTTTTCCTTCCGTTAATGTGCCTGTTTTATCAAATGCAATAGTGGTAATTTCACCAAGATCTTCTAAAGCTCTTCCTCCTTTAATGAGTACTCCTTTTTGAGCTGCTCTTGTAATGCCACTTAAAACAGCACTTGGTGTTGAAATTGCCAATGCACATGGGCTTGCAGCAACTAATACTGTAATGGCTCTGTAAAGACTTTCATTAAAGCTTTCATCTATTAATAAATAAGCAAAACATAGTAAAAAGACGACAAGTACTACGATAGGCACATACCATTTCTCAAACTTTTTGGTTATTCTTTGTGTAGGTGATTTTTGAGTTTCGACTTCACTAACCATTTTTATCAATCTCGAAACGGTGGCATCCTTGGTTAATTTGAGTACTAAAACTTCAAGATTCGAATCTCCATTTATGGTTCCTGTAAAAGCAATATGCTTTTTATCAATACTATTGAATTCTGGAAGATTGTCGGTCTTTTCCATAAATGTTTTATCTACGGGAATACTTTCACCCGTTATTGGCGCTTGATTGATACTGCCAGTACCACTAATAATAACACCATCTGCTGCAATTTTGGTATTCGGTTTTACGGCAATAACATCCTTTATTTTTAAATCTTCAACTGGTATTTCTTGTAGTGTTCCATTTTTTTTAAGCCATGCTGTTTTAGGAGATAGTTTACTTAAAGCTTCAATTGATTTTTTAGCTTTATTCAAAGCATAATGCTCTAAAGCGTGCCCTACACTAAAAAGAAATAAGAGTAGTGACCCCTCTGCCCAACTCCCAATATATGCCGCACCAACAGCAGCAGCAATCATTAAAAAATCGATATCAAAACCTCCTATTTTTATTTTCTTATATGCATCAATTGATATAAAAAAGCCTCCAAAAAAATAGGATATGATATAACTTATCAAAGGAATCCAGTAAGGCAAATCAGTTATGCTTTTAGCTAAAATACCTATCAACATAAAGAGGCCGCATAAAATGGCAAAATAGAGTTCTATTTTTTTACCAAAAATTTGAATTTGGCTATGGTTGTGCTCGTGGACCTCTTCTTTATGGTCTTTCATTAAAAATCACTTTCTGTAAATTTAAAAGAACCAAACATAATATGGCTATTATTCTTAAGCCAGAAATATCATCTAAATGAATAAAAGCTGGGTGCCCTCTTGATCGGCTCTATTATAAAAATCACCAATAGTTAAAATACCATCTAATTCTTCAATTAAGTCTTCTTCTGTTAAATGGAACATATCTACAGCTAATTTACAAGCCCACAGCTTACACCCAGAATCGGAAAGAATTTCTAAAAATTCACCAATTGGGGGCATATCTAATTTTTCCATTTCTTTTTTCATCATTTTTGTTGCAAAAGCCTCAACACCTGGCAAAC
>JAGSHF010000234.1 GCA_023954685.1 Flavobacteriaceae bacterium
GGTTGAATAGAAAAACCGCATTTAAATTTCAACAATATACAGAATTGGTAGTTAAAGAGTTTGGTGAACGAGTATATTCATATGCTACATTAAACGAACCATTTTGTAGTGCTTATTTAGGTTACGAAATAGGTATCCATGCCCCAGGAATGATAGGAAAAGAGTTTGGTAAAAAGGCCGCTCATCATTTATTACTTGCTCATGGTTTAGCGATGAAAGTATTAAATGATAAAAGTCCTAATACGTTAAATGGAATCGTATTAAACTTTACTCCATGTTACCCAGATAGTGATTCTTCAGAAGATAGAAAAGCTGCCAACTTTGCTGATGACTATTTCAACCAATGGTACATAAAACCTATTTTTGATGCACAATACCCTGATATTTTAACTCAATTACCACAAGCACATCATCCAGAAATTCATGAAGGTGATTTAGAAATAATTTCACATCCCATAGACTTCTTAGGGGTTAACTATTACACACGTGCAGTATACCAAGCAGATTCTAAAGAGGTTTTTTCACAAATAAACCTTAGTAATGTCCCACTAACAGATATGGGATGGGAAATTTATCCACAAGGTTTTAGCGATTTATTAATTTCACTTAATGAAAAATACACATTACCCCCTATTTACATTACTGAAAATGGCGCCGCAATGCCGGATCAAATAGATGACAATGTGGTTAATGATCAAACAAGAGTTGATTATTATAATAGTCATCTGAATTCTGTTGATTATGCTATAAATAAAGGGGTAAACATCAAAGGATATTTTGCTTGGAGTTTAATGGACAACTTTGAATGGGCTGAAGGCTACCTGAAACGATTTGGGATAGTTTATGTCGATTACAAAACACAAGTAAGAACAATTAAAGCAAGTGGCTTAGCATATCGTGATTTAATTAGTAACCGTAATTAATTATAAAGTTATTTCATTAGTTAATAAAAAGATGCAGAGAATTAGATGATTAGCATAAGAGAAAAAATTGCATACGGCTTTGGTGATACTGCCAGTAACATTATTTTTCAAACTGTAATGATGTTCCTTCTCATTTTTTATACTGATGTCGTAGGACTGTCACCAGCATTAGTAGGTACTCTTTTTCTAGTAGTTAGAATATTTGATGCCATCACAGACCCTTTAATGGGAGCAATGGCTGATCGTACTAAAACTAAATGGGGACAGTTTAGGCCTTATTTATTATGGCTAGCACTCCCGTTTGGCCTGATCAGTATTTTAGCCTTTACCACTTTTGATTTATCTGAAAATGGTAAAATCATCTATGCATTTGCGACTTATAGCTTGTTAATGATTGCATATACAGCAATAAACATTCCTTATTCTGCATTAGGTGGTGTCCTTACCGCGGACCCTAAAGAACGGGTTTCAGTGCAATCATATCGTTTTGTATTTGGTATGCTTGGAGGTCTTATAGTTGCAGCTGGCACAATGCCATTAGTTGAATATTTTGGTGAAGGTGATAAAGCGCTTGGTTACCAATATACAATGATAGCAATGAGTATATTAGGCGTAATTCTATTTTTACTTTGTTTTGCTGGTACAAAAGAACGAGTAAGCCCACCTAAAGAGCAAAACTCTACTTTTAAACAAGATTTATCCAATTTATGGAAAAATGATCAATGGCGAATACTCTGTTTGGCTGGGTTACTCCTTCTAAGCGGACAAGTACTAAGAGGTACATTGGCCGTTTATTACGTCAAATATTACTTAGAGCAAGCTGAGCTTATTACCTTATTTATGACCTTAGGTATGATTGGCAGTATTCTAGGTTGTGCTCTATCCCAATACTTAGCTAAAAGAGTATGCAAAATAAAAGCTTATATCGCTTTACAATCCATTGCTGCATTTATTTGTATCATTAGTTATTTTGTTAGTAAAGAACACATCAATATTGCATTTACTTTGTTCTTTTTATGGAGTTTCTTTTTACAAATGGCAACACCATTGTTATGGGCTAAAATGGCTGACACAATAGATTACGGACATTGGAAAACAGGTGTAAGAATTACCGGTATGGTTTATTCTGCCGTAGTGTTTTTTATTAAGTTAGGTGTAGCAATAGGTGGTGCTTTAGCCGGCTGGTTATTAGCTTATTATGGATATCAAGCGGATATAGAACAAACTGAAACAACTAAGAATGGCATTCTTTTATCATTTACAGTTTTCCCCGCATTTGGCTCAATATTGGTTGCGTACGTTATGCGTTGGTATACTCTCGATACAGAAAAAGTAGCCGCTATTCATCAAGAACTTCAACAAAATGAAAACTAATAGTAATTTTTTAACTATCTATTCATTGGGTAACTTAAATTCACGTTTATTTTTCTAGCTGTAACACTTATCGTCTAAATGATAAGTGTTAAAACATTCTCTTCTTACACATTCTAATTCCAAAATCATAAATATTGATTATGGCGAATTATCTACGTTTTCAATAGTTAGAAAATATATATTAGAAAAAATAAAATTTGGAAGCGCTTCCATTGTTATTTTTCTATTTTTTTGATAGTTTGGTTTTCTAATTATCTAGGATATGACTCCTAATAAATACATACTTATCACAACGTAACAAATAATAAAAATATAGTTGCATTATATAAATGTGAAATTAACTTTAAAGAGGCTATAAGTGACTACTACTGAGATTAAACGCGTTGTGATTGTTGGTGGAGGCACTGCAGGTTGGATGACTGCCGCTGCCTTAGCAAACAAATTTGAAAACCTTCAAATCAAAATTGAACTAATTGAATCAGATAGTATAGGTACCGTAGGCGTTGGTGAAGCAACACTCCCCCATATTCGCTTCTTTAATTCAGCACTTGGCATTGATGAAGCTACTTTTATGCGAGAAACAGAAGCCACTATGAAGCTTGGTATTGAGTTTTGTGATTGGGGTCAACTAGGTGACAGTTACATTCACCCGTTCGGTGACTATGGTTTACCCGTTAAAGGTGTAGACTTTTATCAATACTGGCTAAAACACCACCAATCAGGTGCTTTAAATAATCGATTAGATGAATATGCCGCAGGCATTATGAAAGCTGAAGCTAATAAATTTCGCTTACCTAATCAAGGAAATTCAGAGATAGAGCGTAGCTTTGGTTATGCTTATCAATTTGACGCAACCCTTTATGCAAAATTCTTACGTCGCTACTCCGAAGCTAAAGGTGTTATTCGTACTGAAGGTAAAATCGTTAAAGTACAACAAGATAATGACAGTGGCGAGATTACATCTCTTTCTTTAGAAAACGGTCATCAGGTCTTCGGTGATTTCTTTGTTGATTGTTCAGGTTTTAGGGGATTATTAATCGAACAAACCCTCGAAACAGGTTATGACGATTGGTCTAAATGGTTACCGTGTAACCGCGCTATCGCAGTACCTTGTGAAAGTAATCAAGCACTTACCCCTTACACTAGAGCAACGGCTCGTGAAGCCGGCTGGCAATGGCGAATTCCATTACAACACAGGGTGGGTAACGGCCACGTATATTGGAGTGAACATATATCCGACGACGAAGCTTGCAATCAATTGATGGGCTCATTGGAAGGGAAAGCATTAGCTGAACCAAACCAACTCTATTTCACAGCAGGTAGACGAAAAAAATGTTGGAATAAAAACGTAGTGGCCATAGGCCTCTCATCTGGCTTTTTAGAGCCGTTAGAGTCAACATCAATTCACTTGATTCAAGAAGGTATTACAGCTCTTATAGAGTTATTTCCCCAACAAAAAACACAAAAATTAGATGCTCAAGAATATAACTATCGAATGTCACTAAATTTTGAACGAGTTAGAGATTTTTTGTTACTTCACTATGTAGCAACTAAGCGTGATGATAGCCCCATGTGGAAATACTTCCAAAATATGCCGTTACCAGATAGTTTGCAAACCAAAATCGATTTATGGTTAAGCAGAGGATATGTTCAACGTTATGAGTTTGGTGTTTTCCTACCACCAAGCTGGGTGGCTGTTATGTTAGGACAGAACTTAATGCCAAAAGGATA
>JAGSHF010000189.1 GCA_023954685.1 Flavobacteriaceae bacterium
AATTGGTAGTAATCTTTTGTAGATTTATTAAAATCGTTAAAAAAACGCTCAAAAACATCGGGCATCCAATAAAAAGTAGGCCCAATATCAAATGTAAATCCTTCTTTTTTAAGTTGTCTTGCCCTTCCGCCAACGGTATGGTTTTTTTCAAGAATAGTAACATTATAGCCTTGTTGAGCTAAATAACAAGATGCGGATAATGACGAAAATCCAGATCCAATAATAACAATATTTTTGTTTTGCATTCGATAATAAATTTATAAAAAAAAAGTAAACCGACAACAATAAATGTCATCGGCTTACAAACCAACTAACTAAAACCAACTAATAACTAATTCGTGGTATTAAAATGATATTGTTTTGCTTTCTTACATTTAACTGTTTTTTGAAAGCTTTTGTACTCATGTTTTTTATTTCAATGAAATTTTACTTATGTAATCTAAGGCTCTTAATTTGGTAGCATTACCTTATTTAGAACGTGAATAACACCGTTAGAGGCTTGAACATCTACAGCAATTATACCTATATCTGAAGCGCCTGACCCATCTGTGATGTCTGCAATATTGCCATTAGAACTTGGTAAGCTTATGGTGAATGTCCCATTAGCTAGAGGGGTAACAACAGTATCGCCAATGGCTAACATGTCAGACGTTACATTGGCCTCACTAACAACATGATATAATAAAACGTTTGTTAATGTTGTTTCATCTGGAACGCCTCCTAAATCTTCAATTAAGGCATCAAAGGCGTTATTTGTTGGGGCAAAAACGGTGTAATCGGGGTTAATTCCATCTGCATTGCTTCCTTCTGTTCTAGAAAGTATTTCAGCGAAATCTGTTCCTGGTGTTAATTCGGTTAAGGCAGACACTAAGGTTGTAAAATTTGGATCGGCAGCAGCGAAAGTAACTACTGTTGGAAGTGCAATGACTGCATCAACGGCATGAATGATACCATTCGTTCCTATAACATCGGCTTGGAAAACAGACGAGATTCCGTTAAATCTAACACCATCTGTAGCGTTAAAATAAAGACTCATTGGGTTATCTCCAGCTCCAGATGCAGAAGTGGCAGTATACCCCGCTTCACTATTTATCAAATCTTCTGCTGTAATTGATCCTGACACCACATGGTTTAATAAAATTTGTGATAATACAGCAGTACTCACTGATCCTAGAGGCGTTCCATCTAAAAATGTTTCAAAGGCTTCATTATCTGGTGCCAAAACGGTAAATGGACCTTCACCTTGTAATACACTAACTAAATCCCCATCAGCAACACCTAATGCGGTCACTAAACTGGTAAATGAAGGGTTCATGATGGCGTGATCAACAACATCTGGCAAACCAATTACGGCATTGACGATATGTATAGTTCCATTGGACGCTTCAATATCTGCAGTTGTGACCGTGGAAGTATTGTTAAATCGCACACCATTAGTGGCATCAAAGTATAAACTAATATTTTGCCCTTGAGAATTAGTGGCGTTACCGGCAGCATAACCTGTGCCTTGGCTAGTTAAATCGCTTGATTTAATATCAGCCAAAATAACATGGTTTAATAATACTTCTGATAATATGTCCGTTGGCACATCTTCTAAAGCACTAAATCCATTCTCATTTAAAAATGCGATAAATGCTGCATTTGTAGGAGCCAAAACTGTAAAGGGTCCATCACCTTGCAGGGCTCCAACTAAATCTCCATCTGCTCTGGTTAAAGCGTCAACTAAAATTGTTAATTCTGGTGTTGCTAAAGCGATTTCAACTATGTTTTGTTCTGTAGGTGTTGTTGTTCCATTATCATCGTCATTGCTGCATGCTCCAAATAAAACTGAGATGCTAAGTAATAATAATAGAAATAATTTATTCGTTTTCATAATGTGATTTTTAATTTTGTCTAATTTTAGTTTTAAATTGTTGGACAAAGATACATAAATATTTAATTTGTCCAAATAAAATTAAATAAAATTGGACAAAAAGATAAAAAAAGATAAAAAAACTAATTATTTGTTTAAGTTTGTAGAATAAACAATTAGACATGAGTATATATACGATGGCTCAAATAGTGACTTTAACGGGTATTAAAGCACATACATTGAGAAAATGGGAAACACGATATAGTTTTTTAGAACCAGAAAGGACAGAGACTAATATTAGGTATTATTCGGATGAACAATTAAAAAAATTATTAAATATTGCGATTTTAACTCGAAACGGATATCGAATTTCAAAAATTGATAAAATGTCAAGTGTTGAAATTAATGAGATTATTTCGAGTACGCTCATTAATAATAAAGAGGAAGATGATATCAGTACCTTAATACTGAGTATGCTCGACATGGAGGAGGAAAAGTTTGACAATGTATTAAAGTCTCATATTCTTGCTAAAGGTCTACTAACAACAACAACAGATTTAATTTATCCGTTTTTATATCAAGTTGGTGTGCTATGGGGCATGAATAAAGTAATACCCGCGCAAGAGCATTTTATTACGTGTTTGATAAAGAGAAGAATGTATGCTACCATAGACTTACTGCCTTACCCACAAAAGGGAGCTTCAGCAATAATTATGTTTTTGCTTGAAGATGAGCATCATGAAATAGGACTGTTATTGGCATACTATATTGCTAGAGAGCTTGGTTGGAGAGTCTATTATCTTGGCCAAAATGTACCAAGTGAAAATATAAAAGCTGTAGTTGAGATCACCAAACCAAAAGCTTTGATGTCAATGTTTGTGACACCAGATAGGCACCCAATAAAGATTAAAATTGATGAACTGTTAAGTGATACTGATCTTCCATTTTTCGTTTCTGGTAATCCAACATATTTTGAAAATAATATTAAAAACAACCAGGTTTTATATTTATCCAACCCAAATGAACTGATAGTGCGATTAAATGAACTGTTTTAATTCAAAATAAAGAATCAAAAAAACTCCTTCTTTTTTGTTTTATTAAAAAGTAAGGAGTTATTAATGCTACCAATACAAATCTCGTATTTTTCATACAATACTGCATTTTAGGATTTAAACTAAACTGTTATTTTTATATGTTTTGTTTAAAAAAATATATCAAAATACCGCTGTGAGGGTTGCAGGGCTTGTAATATAAGAATGGATTAAATTCAGTTAATTTGCAATTAAAACTAAGATAAATGATTGTAAGTATAAACTAAAAAGGATAGTTTTAGTTGAATTGAGTTTTATTTTCGACCAGTCAATTAAGAATGTCAAAATAATCGATAAAAGTTGCTAACAATTTAAATTAAGTAGCTCATCAATATAGTCTCTCGTGTTAGAAAGTCGGGGTACTTTATGTTGCCCACCTAGTTTATCTTTTTCTTTTAACCAATCATAAAATAAATTAGGCCTTGCCATATGTACTGTTGGCATGTTTAACGTCATGTTGTTATAACGTTTGGCTTCATAATCTGAGTTAATTGCTTTCAATGCATCATCAAACATCGTATTGAATTGATCAAGGTCGTTTGGTGGCGTCTTAAATTCTATCAACCATTCATGTGACCCTTTTTCTCTGCCATGCATAAAAATAGGAGCGCCGGTATAATCAATGATTTCTGACTTGGTTTGTTGGCAAACCTTTCTTAGCGCATGTTCTGCATTTTCAATAATTAATTCCTCTCCAAAAACATTAATATGGTGCTTGGTTCGTCCAGATACTTTTATTCTATATGGGCTTATTGAGGTAAATTTTACTGTATCTCCAATTTTGTATCGCCACAAACCAGCATTTGTGGTGATTAAAACAGCATAGTTAGTATTGAGGACTACCTTTTCTAATGGTATGACTTTAGGGCTTGCCGTACCATAAGTAGACATGTCAATAAATTCATAAAAAATACCATAATCCAACATGAGTAATAATTCATCAGAATTGTTTTGATCTTGAATTGCAAAAAAACCTTCGGAAGCATTATAAATTTCATAATACTTAAATTGATTTTTAGGTAATATGGCTTTGTATTGATCTGCATAAGGTTGAAAACTAACACCGCCATGAAAGTATACTTCTAAATTTGGCCAAATATCAAACAAACTATCTTTACCCGTGGTTTCTAAAACATTATTTAGCAATACGAGCATCCATGACGGAACACCAGCTAAACTCGTTACGTTTTCATTAATAGTTTCATTTACAATGGCCTGCATTTTATATTCCCAGTCACTCATTAATGACACTTTGTTGCTTGGGGTACTGCTAAATTCTGCCCAAAAAGGCATGTTATCAATCAGGATAGCAGATAAATCTCCAAAGACAGTTCCATTTTCCATATATAATTCTTTGCTACCTCCTAGGCGCAAACTTTTTCCGGTAAATAATTGAGATTCTTCGTTATTATTTAGATACATGCACAATAAATCCTTTCCGGCTGCATAGTGACAATTCTCCAGAGATTCCATGCTCACAGGAATAAATTTACTTTTGGCATTGGTTGTCCCGCTAGATTTAGCAAACCACTTTATGGGTGTTGGCCAGAAAATATTGTGTTTACCTTGTCTTGATCTTTCTATGCTTGGTTGTAAGCTTTCATAAGTAGATACGGGTACTCGGTCTAAAAAAGTTTCATAATTTTTAATAGAAGCAAAGTCATAACGTCTTCCAAATTCGGTGTCTTTTGCCATTTCTATAAGATGCATTAATAATTCATTTTGTACATCATGAGGATATTTTAAAAACAATTCAATTTGATGAAATCGTTTTTTGAGAAACCATGAGGCAATTGAATTAACTAAGGGAATTGGCATAGAATAGTTATCTTTACGAAAGCTAAAAATAACAAAAATCTTTTTATGCAGTATCAAGGTGTACTCACAAAAATGGAAACCGAGTTTCAAGAGCCTATTCAATATTTTTTGGTCTTTGCCAATGATTTTATAAATATGAATCAATTGCTAGGTAAAACCCTTCAAATTAGATTTGTAAAATTTGAATGCTTGAATTGCAAATTGGATAAGCCAATTTTTAGACAGGGATTTTGTAAAAGTTGTTTCTTTGACATACCACTAGCCGGAGATTGGATTATGCGACCTGAATTGAGTACGGCACATTTGGGTAAAGAAGACCGTGATTTAGAATTTGAAAAAAAAGTGCAACTGCAGCCGCATATTGTTTATTTGGCCAATTCAAGTAACATAAAAGTTGGTGTAACACGAAAGAGTCAGGTGCCAACACGTTGGATCGATCAAGGCGCTCATGAGGCTATTGAAATTGTAGAAGTGCCAAATCGTTATTTAGCTGGCATTACCGAAGTGGCTTTAAAAGATCATGTTGCTGATAAAACCAACTGGCGAAAAATGCTAAAGAATGACATCGTAGATGAAAGCTTAGAAGATTGGCGAGAGCGCCTTAAAGGCTATATCCCTGATGAGGCGAAGGCGTATTTTATTGCTAACAATTCTGAAACTAATTTAGAGTTTCCTGTAAATCAATATCCTGAAAAACCAAAAAGTTTGAATCTTATTAAATCTCAGGAGTTTATTGGCAAACTAGTTGGTATTAAAGGGCAGTATCTCATTTTTGAAGATCAAACAGTTTTTAATGTTAGAGCCAATGAAGGTTTGGTGGTTTCAATATTTGTGAAATAAAAAATCCCATTCAAATTAGATTTCAAATGGGATTTAATTATTGTGATCAATCAATTATATGTCTTCTTGATCTCTCATATTTTGAATATATGCTGCTTTTTGAACTTCTCTACGTCTTTTAACAGATGGTTTTGTAAAGAATTGACGTTCTCTTAAATTTTGCATTACCTTGATATTTCTGTGCTTTCTTTTATAGCGTTTTAAAGCACGATCAATGTTTTCTCCTTCTTTAATAATAATTTTTAGCATGTAATTTTTTTTAATGATTATCCTAAATATGTTTTTAATACTTTACTTTTTGAAGTGTGTCTCAACCTTCTAATTCCTTTTTCTTTTATTTGTCTTACTCGTTCACGTGTTAATCCAAAAGAATCTCCTATTTCTTGAAGGCTCATTGGGTTTTTATCATTTATTCCATAGTAATGGCGTAACACTTCAGCTTCTTTTTCAGATAACATGTCT
>JAGSHF010000112.1 GCA_023954685.1 Flavobacteriaceae bacterium
ATAATATTTGCTGCTATATATCTCTTACGTTATCATGTATTTAATGGAGCCACTCAAATTGATGAATTAGAAGCTGAATATGTTCAAGCGCAAAAAGACATTGAGGAGTATAAAAGAACAGCGAAAGATTTAGTAGATTTTAATACCGTAGAATTGTTGACTAGTAGCGATGATTTAAGAGCTGGCAAAAAAATATATGATACTAACTGTGTAGCTTGTCACTTAACTGATGGAGGTGGTAGCATTGGACCGAACCTTACGGATGAATATTGGATTTTAGGTGGTGGTATTAAAAATGTGTTTAAAACCATTAGTGAAGGGGGAAGGAATGGAAAAGGTATGATTGCTTGGAAACAAATGCTTAAACCAGCTGAAATGGCTCAGGTTTCCAGTTATATTTTGCAATTCCAAGGTACAACTCCAGCAAAACCTAAAGCCGCTGAAGGAGACAAATGGGTTGAGGAAAATTAAATTGAGATACTTGTATCTTTAATTTTAGTACCCTTAAACTTGTTATTACCAAATGAATTATTAACTAAATTGTAATCATTTGACAAGCTTTATATATTTATTACAATAATTAAATAGTATACTTACGCATTGGATTCACAAGACAAAGATCATTTTAGAGATAGCATTGGAACCATAAATGAGGAAGGTAATCGCGCTTGGATATACCCAAAAAAACCAAGCGGCCGATTCTATCAATATAGAAAGATAGTCAGTTATGTTTTACTTGTTATTTTACTTGTCTCTCCATTCTTAAAAATTAATGGACATCAATTCCTGATGTTTAATGTCTTGGAACGACGTTTCAATATTTTTAGTTTTCCATTTTGGCCTCAGGACTTTCATCTTTTTGTTATTTCCATGATTATTGGTGTGCTGTTTATTACCCTATTTACCGTAGGGTTTGGTCGCATATTCTGTGGCTGGATTTGTCCACAAACTATTTTTATGGAAATGGTTTTCAGACGTATCGAGTATTGGATTGAAGGAGACAGAAATAAACAAAGAAAATTAGACCGACAAAAATGGGACTCCGAAAAGATAAAAAAACGTGTCACGAAATGGATCATTTTCTTAATCATATCTTTTATTATTGCCAATGTTTTTTTAGCATACCTCATTGGAAGTGATAAACTTATCAGCCATATAAAAGATAGCCCTACGCAACATTTAGGAACACTCATACCTCTAATAATATTTACTGCGGTATTCTACTTTGTTTTTGCATGGTTTAGAGAACAAGTATGCATCATTGCATGTCCTTATGGTCGTTTGCAAAGTGTGCTATTAGATGATAAATCTATTGTTGTGGCTTATGACCATAAACGCGGTGAAGGCGAAAATGGGAGAAAGAAATTTAGAAAAAATGAAGATCGTGAAGCGCTTGGTCATGGCGATTGTATTGATTGCCTTCAATGTGTTCATGTTTGTCCAACGGGAATTGACATTAGAAATGGCACCCAATTAGAATGTGTAAACTGTACCGCATGTATTGATGAATGTGATCACATTATGGACAGTATTAACTTACCACAAGGCCTTATTCGTTATGCTAGTGAAGTTGAAATAGAAAAAAAAGAACCTTTCAGACTCACAACAAGAATGAAAGGTTATATTGCCGTTTTAGTCATTTTAACAGGAGTATTAATGGGTATGCTAGCATTAAGAAATGATATAGAAGCACGAGTATTGCGTCTTCCAGGTCAACTTTATGAGCACAAAGAAGGTAGTATTATCAGTAATGTTTTTACTTATAAACTCATCAATAAAACATACAATGATATTGAAAATGTTAATTTTAAACTCAGAAAATATAAAGGCGAAATAAAATTGGTTTCAACATCAAAGAATTTTATTGTTCCTAAAAATGGCTTATCTGAAGGCACGTTATTTATTGAAATTGATAAAAACGAACTATCTGGTGATAAAAACAAACTTATGATAGAAGTATATAGTAATGATGAGCTAATTGAGACTACCACGGTGAACTTCTTAGGGCCTCGCAGTTACAATTAAAAGTGCAATAGTAAAGTTTAATTAAAAAGAGTGCCACATTCGTGGCTTAAAAATATGAAAATAAATTGGGGAACAGGTGTTGTAATTGCTTTTATCGCCTTTATAAGTTTTATCATGTATTTTGTGATAAGCATGAACATTAATGACAAATACGATCATGATTTAGTGACCGATGATTATTACAAACAAGAATTAGAATTTCAAAATGACATTGATAAAGAGCGAAATGCTAATAGCCTTAAGGAAAATATTACTTGGATAAAACAAGATTCTGGAATAGTTTTAAATTTTCCGAAATCAATACCTGCAAATGATATTAATGGTAAAGTAATCCTGTATCGACCATCAAACAAAAACTTTGATTTTGAACTCCCAATAAAACTAGATAACCATAGTCTCTTAATACCTAAAGATAAACTTCTCGAAGGCAGATGGAATATTAAAGTTGATTGGAGTTATTCTGGTAAAAACTATTTATACAAAAAAGAAATTACGCTCTAAATGTTTTTATCTGCTCTCATATTTGGGTTATTAGGTAGTTTTCATTGTGTGGGTATGTGTGGTCCAATTGCTTTTATGCTTCCCGTAGATAGAAGTAATACCATTAAAAAAATTAGTCAAATAAGCATTTATCATTTCGGACGTATATTAGCTTATAGCATTATGGGCCTACTCTTTGGTCTTGTCGGAAAAAGCTTATATATCTTTGGTTTACAACAACAACTTTCAATTGCAGTTGGGGTTATCATGATTTTATTGGTTATTATACCGACCCAAACATTTAAAAAATATAGTCTCTCTAAACCCATTTATAGAATCATCAGCAAAGTAAAATCCGGACTAGGAAAAGCACTAAAAAGAAAAACTCCCGATACATTCCTAACCATTGGATTTCTTAACGGCTTCTTACCTTGCGGTCTGGTTTACATGGCTGTATTTGCCTCAATAACATCTGGTACCGCATTAAATGGCGCCTTATATATGATACTTTTTGGATTAGGCACCATTCCATTGATGACAACAGCAATCTATCTTGGTAAATTCCTAAATACTACAGTAAAACGAAACATTCAAAAAGCAATTCCGGTATTCATAATTATTATCGGTTTTCTATTTATTATTCGTGGTTTAGGATTAGGTATTCCATACCTCTCTCCTGCCCCAGTTCAAGAAATGATATCTGGTGATATAGAATGCTATTAATAGATATATTTAATTAAAAATCCTTTTTCTTAGATTTATATACAATTCGAACTACGGGTAAAAGAACCCACACCGTTAACATTACAAAAGATACCATAAGGCCAAAATTGGTTCCAAAAAACTGTTTGAATACGGCACCTGTATACCCCAATAAAGCAGAAATATCCAACTTCAATAAGATTAATGTTCTAGATAAATCTATGGGATTCAGCATTGTGCCTATTAATGAAACCTTATCTAACGGATAATCTTCAAACATAATAAGCGTCATTAAAAAGAGTCCATCATAAATGATTGCTAAACAAAGCCATAGCAAAATAGCATAGCCAAAACCTTTAATTTTGTTCTCATTAGACAGCGCAATATTAAAAGCCAACGCTGTAAAAATAAATGTTAAAAAGGCCCCTGTGATTAATAGTAATGAGAAATCCCAAATAGCACTGCTTTCAAACAAGCCATAAAATACAAATGGAATTCCTAAGCCTAAAATTAAACTCATAGTGAGTGATAAAGCTACCCCCAAATATTGTCCTAAAAATATAGAAGATCGTTTTAAAGGCTGCGCTAATAAGAGCTCAGTAAATTCTTTAGAACTATAATAGTACATCACACCAAAAATGGTTCCGATTAAGGGCACTAAAACAATAATAACATTCATAAGTGTAATAACTGCTTTGGAAAGATCATTATTCAAAAACAATAAGACAATACCTAGCAGCAAGTAGAATGCAAAATACACGTAACTCCAACGGCTTCGCATTAAATCGTAAAAACTATATTTTAATATTTTAAGCATGATTATCTGTAAGTATTGATGCTATTGCATGTTCAAAATTAGGTTGATTCGTTTTTGTTTTCAATGCACTGATACTGCCTTTAAAGTATATTTGCCCTTCTAGTAAAAACACAATCTCGTCCGATACCTCTTCTACAAAACTCATGATATGAGATGTAATAAGTATGGTTTTTCCTTTAGCTTTCTCAGCCTGAATTAAATCTTTTAATCGTATTAAAGATATTGGATCTAAGCCCGTTGTTGGTTCATCTAATATAATTAATGGACAATCAAACATAAAGGTTAAAACCAAGTTCACTTTTTGTTTTGTTCCCCCCGAAAGATTACCTAATTTTTTATCTAAGAAAGGTTCTAATTTAAACAACTTGATTAACCGCAAATCTTCTGTAGTATTCCCTCTAAGATCTTTTATCATTCTAATAAGCTCCTTAACTTTTAGGTTACTAGGAAAATTTGCTATCTGAGGCAAATAATCTATTTGATGCCTATAATTAGAATTCTTTTTTACGTTTTCACCAAGAACCGTAATATTACCTTTATTAGGTATGACCATACCTAATAAAGATTTAATTAATGTTGTTTTACCAGAACCGTTTGGGCCTAATACGGCAAAAATTCCGCCATCATTGATACTTAAGTCAACACCTTTGAGTACCTGATTCTTACCAAATCGTTTATGAAGATTTTGAATACTTACCATGTTATTTTCTTAATTTGTGGGTTATGATCCAATAAATTATCTGGTGTAAACACCGGAGATACTTTTTCAGAAAAATTAATTAAATCTATAAACATACTACGCAATAAAATGATGGTTTCTGGAGTTCGATTTACAATATATGAGAACAATTTCACTGGTCGATATGGCACATCACCAATCCCATCCTTATCGAGGTCATAACCTGTGTAATTACTCCAATAATTTTTATCAAAAATATTGTCATTAACCTTGCTATTATAAGCTATATCAAAGGAATTATACAAAAAATTATTCTCTGTAATGCTATTAGTATAACAGGCCCCTCTAACCTTTATGGCCCAGCCATTATTAATGAAATTATTATTTTTATACTTGATCCTATTGGAACCTTCAATATTAATACCTATCGTGTTTTCTTCAAAAGTATTACCAATAATTTCGGCATCATTAATTTCTTTTAAAAGCAGTCCATAAGATGCTGTACCCCAATTTTCTTTAAAGGTGTTATTCAGCATTTTAATATGTTTTGAAAACATTACTGCTACGCCAGCGCCATTATTTTCAAACGTGTTGTCTTGATAAACATCATTATTAGAAAACATAAAATGCAATCCATATCTAAGATTTTCGGCACTGACATTGTTTTTAATTAAACAATCATCAGAAAATTCTAAATATATGCCATCACGCACATGCTCCACATAATTATATTCAATTTCTATATGATTACTGTGCCATAATTGTATGCCATTACCAGAATTGTATTCCGCTACAGCATCACCAATAATTTTATTATGAAAGACCCTACCATAACTAGATTTCTCAATATATATTCCGAAAAACAATTTTTCCAAAACTAAATTCTTGATGACAAAATTTTTACTTCGTTTTACACGTATTGCTGCATAATCTTCCGTATAGCTGGTGCCTACATTAATTATGAAAAGCCCATCTACCGTGACATTATCTGATGTTATTGTTATGATTCCACCCTTTAATTCACCATCAATTACTGGATAGCTCACACCTACTATGGTAAGCGGTTTATCCACTACAATATTATGCTCTTTATAGGTCCCTTTTTGTACCCTAATGGTATCAAAATCTTTCGCTATTGCAATTGCCGACTTTAAAGAAGATAATTCACAAGAGTTACAGACTTCAATAGTTTGTGCATAAATAGCACCTCCCCAAATTAAAGTAGCATATAAGGCTAATTTAAATTTCATGAAATTAGTCTTTGAAACGTTCTAGTAAAGAGTTCCAGTTATACAATTCTCCACCTTTATCTTGCTGTACTTTTTCAGCATCAGCTGATCTTTCAAAAGCTGTCAAAAATGCACCCATTGGGCTTGGAACATTTTCACTAATTAAAAATGTAGCCAAAGTAGCATCAACTAAAACCTCTGGTTCTGTATAAATGTTTGTGAGGTAATATTCAATTTCAGAAGTATCAAATTCATCTGTAAAATTAATCATACACTCCGTAGCATCAAATTTATAAATCTTGCCTTTATTAGTAACAATTTCAGTTGCATGCAACTTATCTACAATTGTCATTTTACAATACTGACAACCATCATTACCATAGTCAATTGCCTTTGGCGTGACCGTACAACTCATCGTTATCAATACCAAAAAAAGTATTGTATTGTGTTTTAGTGTTTGCATTTTTAGTGTTTTTAGTGTTTTTGTATTTTGCCTCTTACATCGTTTAGGTTTTTCTTTCCAACGAGATATGCAATAAATGAACCAGCCATGCCTAGACCTAGGAACAAGGCCCCTAATTGTGGATAAGAATGTGCTCTAAAGTTCAATATATCTTTGCTTCCAAATAATGGGGGTTGAAAGCCCATTTGAGTCCCATCTGGATTCGTGAATTTCATAATTGCTTTAGGATCAAGATTATGGCCGTAATCGTGTTCCCATATATAAAAATCATAGAGTCCAGCACTACTTAATACGATCATAAGTATAAACCAAAATAAGAACCATTTATAATTACCTTTAAAAGCAATTATTAATCCAAGTATAGTAGTAATAATAATACCAGCTGGAAAAACTTTAAATTCAGGAATTGCATCTGGAATATATTTCATACCAACATAATGATTCATTAAATTGATATTCTTGATATCATGTGGATTGACATCAGAAAAATCATTGATATGAATATATATCCCCAGTGGTGTGGGATATTGTGGTGCTTCTAAAGTAATTTTCCATAATGGAAATAAAAACAATCCAAGTGGCAAAATCGCCGTAATAAACATTATGATATTAGACTTTTTCATATTTTCTTTTTCCGTCAAATGGAAACCTCCTTTTATTAGTAATTATCTTTAATTTTTGTTTTATTAATTCCTGAACAAACAGAAACTTCTTAGTGCTTTACAAAGAAAAGGCGAGAGCGAAATACTTACTCTCGCCTTTAAAGGGAAATAAACACTAAAAACAAAAATCCCCTTAGTCATATCTAGTCAATGTCTTCGCCTAACGACCATTTTAAAGGTGTGTTAGCATTTGTGGGTGATACTCTAATATATCCTTGCATCTCCTGATGAAGCGCAGAACAGAAATCTGTACAATAAAATGGCCATACACCAACTTGTTTTGGTTCCCAAACGAAGGTCTCAGTCTGCCCAGGCATGATTAACAACTCTGATGTATTAGCGCCAATAATACTAACACCATGAGGTACATCATAATCTTGCTCTAAATTGGTAACATGAAAATACACTTTATCCCCTACTCTAACCCCTTCTATATTATCAGGAGCAAAGTGACTACGAATTGTTGTCATGTAAATGTGTACAATATTTCCTTCACGTACTACCTTGGTATCAGCTTCAGTTTTTGCAACATATGGATGATTATTATCTTCAAGCTTAAATATCTTTTTAGAATTCGGCTTTATCAAATCAGCTGGAATACCTGCCGCATAATGTGGCTCACCAACAGTTGGAAAATCTAATAATAATTCCATTTTATCTCCAGAAATATCGTACAATTGAGCTGATTGAGTTACTTCTGGGCCAGTAGGTAAGTAACGATCTTTAGTAATCTTATTCATACCAAGAACATATTTACCAAATGGCTTTTGTGAGTTACCTCCAGGAATCATTAAATGACCAATTGAGTAGAAACTTGGCTGTCTATCTAACACTTCCCATGTTCCTAATTTCCACTTCACAATTTCAGAGGAAATAAAGAATGATGTATAGGCATTTCCTTCTCCATCAAACTCAGTATGTAAAGGCCCTAATCCTGGTTGTTCAACTGCTCCAGCTAAAACGTCTTCAAAATTTAAGATTGGAATACCGTAAGCTTCACCAGCAAATTTTTCATTTTCAATTGCGGCTAACATTTTTGTAAATGAGTGCACAGTTACATTAGCAGATAATTTACCACTTCCAACAATATACTCTCCCGTTGGGTCTACATCACAACCATGAGGAGATTTTGGTGTTGGTAAAAAGTAAACTGCTCCTGGAACTTCTGATGGGTCAACCATTAATACCTCTTTCTTCATAGTCGATGTTGCACTATGCGTATATTCATCATAAACGTTATGTGCATAGTTTGTAGGCATCATAGCTCCACCTCCATTATTTACATACGCTTCAATCTTTTTCCAGTTTATAGCAGCAATAAAATCTTTATCGTTTTGAGAAGCATTAACTTCTAAAAGTGTATTAGCTTCTTCTGTATTATAAGTAGTAAAGAAGAACCAACCGTCAGATTTACCACGTCCAGGATGTGCTTTATCGTAATCAAATCCAGGCATTAATAATTGAAATTTAATATCCATTCCACCATCTTCAGGATCAACTTTTATGAATGAAAGTGTTCCTTTAAATTTACCCTTATATTCTTTAATGGCTATATCCTGTTGTGGTACCGGAACAGCGAAACGTGTTCCTGCAACCACATACTCCGTATTATCAGTTACATAAGATGAACTGTGATTACCTGCAGAATTAGGAATTTCAATAATTTCTGTAGTCTCAAATGTCGTTAAGTCTACCTTTGCAATACGAGGTGTATTGTTACCATTAATAAATACATAACGACCATCTAAAACACCATTAGTTTGGGATATATCAGGGTGATGTGCGTCATCCCAAGGAATAAAACCATATGAAGTATTTAATAATGGTTTTGTCTCTTCATTGTATCCATATGCTTTTTCTGCGTCTTGTGAGAATACTGGTATTACTTTAAATAAGCGGCCTGATGGCAACCCATAAACAGCAAGTTGTCCACTAAATCCACCAGAGACAAATGCATAAAATTCGTCATGTTCGCCAGGAGCTACATAAACTTTCTCAGCAGCACTGCTTGTTAACGCCCCTGATTTTCCATTAGTGCTTTGATTATTACAACTTGTAAATGCAACTAAAACACTTAAAGTTACAATTGTTAATTTTAATAAATTTTTCATTATTGTATTAATTAAGTTAGTGATTTATTCTTTTGTTGGTGGTAAAAGTACTTTGTCAATTACATGTACAATTCCGTTACCAGCTTTTACACTAGCTATAATATTAGCACCTCCTATGACGGGTTTTCCATCCACTACTTCTACTTTTACATATTGATTGTTTGCTTGTCCTAGTTTAGGTAACTTGGTTAAAATTGAAGTACTTAAATTTCCAGGCGTAACATGATACTTTAAAATATCTGCCAACGTAGCTTTGTTTTCTGGCTTTACCAAATTTTCCACAGTACCTTCTGGTAATGCAGCAAAAGCGGCATCTGTCGGTGCGAAAACAGTAAGAGGTCCAACATTAACCAAGGCATTTTCAACTTGTGCAGCTTGTACAGCAGCAACAAGTGTTTTATGATCTGGAGAACCTATCGCAATTTGCAGACAATTTGGTGTACCCTCATCGTCGTTAATAAAAGCTTGTCCAAATCTTTCTGTAGTAGTTTCATCAGCTTGAGTTGCTGTAGAGGTCGTTGAGGCATCTTTTGTTTCGTTTTTACATGCGCTAAATGCTACAATAGTTAGCAATAACAGCATGCTTTTTTTAAAGGTTTGCATTGGTTTTTATTTTAAGGTTCTGAAATATTCTAATACTGATCTTGCTTCTTCTTGAGTTAAATTTTGATTAGCCATCGGAGACCCATTAAACTCCATTAGTAATGCTTTTGCTAATGGATCTTTTTGCACCATTTCATCAGGGTTTAGCATCATATTCATTACCCATTCTGGTGTTCTACGTTCCAATAATTTTGTTGGAGCAGGACCAATAAACTTTTTATCTGTTCGGTGACAGGCGGTACACATTTTATCAAAAACCTCTTTTC
>JAGSHF010000044.1 GCA_023954685.1 Flavobacteriaceae bacterium
AGCTCGTAAATCTTCATCCCTAAAACATTTTACAATCTGAAAATATTTATCCATACCACCAACCATAAGCAATTGCTTAAAAGTTTGAGGGGATTGTGGTAAGGCGTAAAATTGTCCTTCATTCATACGTGAAGGCACTACAAAATCACGAGCGCCTTCAGGTGTAGATTTTATTAAATAGGGTGTTTCTACCTCTATAAAATCATGGTTAGACAAATAGTTACGTACCTCTTGAGTTACTTTATGCCTAAAAATTAAGCTTTCTTTCACGGGGTTACGACGAATATCTAAATAGCGATATTTCATACGTAACTCTTCTCCACCATCTGTATCATCTTCAATTGTAAAAGGGGGCAATAGAGCTTCATTTAAAATGTTTAACTCAGACACTAATATTTCAACATCGCCCGTTGGCATTTTTGGGTTTTTTGAAGTTCTTTCTATAACAGTTCCTTTAACTTGAATCACAAATTCGCGTCCAAGTTTTTGAGCTTGCTCCATCATGAATTTTGGAGTGCGCTCTTCATCAAAAACTAACTGTATAATGCCGTAGCGATCACGTAAATCTACCCAAACAATAAATCCTTTATCACGGGATTTTTGAACCCAACCTGCAAGAGTGACTTCGGTGTTGACATGTGATGCGTTTATTTCGCCGCAATTATGACTTCTGTACATACTCAAAAATTTTGATTTGCAAATTTAGTGAAGTTAAATGATTATCAAATAAAAAGCCTTGACAATTGTCAAGGCTTTTTATACTATGAATAAAGGCTTTTATTTTTAGTTTACATCTTCAATGACGTCAACGACAGGTTTAGTTATAGATTTCTCTCGTACCCACATTTTAAATCGTGTTATTAAATAGAATAAAATCGGGACTGCAATTAAGGTTAAGAACGTAGCGATTACCAATCCATAAATTACGGTCCATGCTAGAGGTCCCCAGAAGATAACATTATCTCCACCCATATATATATTTGGATCAAAATCAGCAAAGAATGTAAAGAAGTTAATGTTAAATCCAATGGCTAACGGGATTAAACCAAGAATCGTAGTAATAGCTGTTAATAAAACAGGCCGTAAACGCGCTTTACCAGCTTGAACTATGCATTCAAATAAGTCTTGTAAATCGAGATACTCAGTATCATCAATTCCTAACTCAATTTTCTTTCGGTCAATTAATAACTGTGCATAATCCAACAGTACTACGCCATTATTTACTACAATTCCTGCCAATGAAATAATTCCCATCATGGTCATCATAATAACAAAAGGGGCACCAGTAATTACCAATCCACCAAAGACACCTATTAAACTTAATAGAATAGCAATCATGATAATAGTTGGCTTAGAAATTGAATTGAACTGGAAAATTAGAATAAAGAAAATTAATCCTAAACCGGTAAATAGAGCACCCATTAAAAAAGAAAACTGTTTATTTTGTTCTTCAATTTGACCTGTATAATCTATTTTAATTTGAGGAGGTAAATTCTCAAAGGCTTTCATTTCATTTTGTACTTGTGCAACAATAGCTCCAGCATCAGTAAAACCGGGCGACAAGGCAGAATACACTGTAGCAACTCGCTTTATATCCTTATGTTTTATTGCGCTAAATCCAGAGTTGTTATTATGTTCTGCAAGAACAGAAACGGGGATTTCTTTGATATTTCCAGTGTTATCTCTAAATGTTATTTTTTGATTAAAAATAGCACTCGTGTTATACCTGTTAGCTTCATTGAATCTTACATAAATGTCATAATCTTCACCATCTTCTTTATAAATACCTGCTTTAGCACCAAAAATTGAATTACGTATCTGCTGACCAACTTGTGAGGCATTAACGCCTAATTCACCCGCTTTTTTTCTGTCAACGTTCACTTGCATTCCTGGTTTGTCTTTGTTGACGTCAATTTTTAATTCGTCAATCCCAGGAATGTTTTTGGCATTGATAAAATCACGCATGCGTTCAGCAGTGGCAATCAATTCATTATAATCATTTCCTTCAATTTCAATATTAATTGGAGGACCAGCGGGAGGGCCTTCAACATTTTTTTCTACGGAAATAAGAACCCCAGGATAAATACCAACGAGAGCTTGTTGTACTTTTTGTCTGAGCAATTCACTATCCGCACCTCGTCTGTATTTATACTCACGCATTGAGGCAGTAATTTTTCCTTTGTGAGGCATTTCAGCACTTGAACCTCCATCAGCCTGTGGGTTGCCTGCACCTTCACCTACTTGAGATACTGTACTCTCTACGAGATAATTATAATCACCATCCAGATACTGCTGGTCATTTAAAACTGTGTAAACTTTTTTCTCAATCTCTTTAGTTATAACATTGGTTTTCTCAATGTCAGTACCCTGTGGATATTCAATATAGACGATAATTTGATTTGGCTTGTTGTCCGGGAAAAATTCAATTTTTGTTCTTTGGCTAGCAATCGACATTCCAAAAACCATAAATGCAATAATCAAAAGACCAAATGTTCCTCCAATTAACCAGTATGGTTTTGATTTTGACAATGCACGACGTAATTGTCTTTCATACCAATTCTCTAATTTAGGTAATGTTTTATTTTGAAAACTATTTGCCCAACCACGTAAAAATAACCGGTATACCCACAGCATGATTGCGGTAAACACCATCAAAGTTCCTAATGCTCTATATGCGCCAGCAGTAAAATAAACAAAAACACCAATGGCAATCATAATAACGGTGGTTCTAATAATTTTTTTCAGTGGCATATCTTTATCCTCGATACTCATAAATTGAGAGACCAAAACAGAGTTAAAGAAAATGGCGACGAAAAGGGAAGAACCCAGAACGGTGGCTAAAGTTATTGGCAATAACTTCATGAATTCTCCCATGATTCCAGGCCATAAACCTAAAGGGATAAATGCTGCAACTGTTGTTGCTGTAGATATAATAATAGGAAACGCTATTTCTCCAATACCTTTTTTTGCAGCCTCAACACGACTCAGGCCTTCTTTGTCCATCAATCGATATACATTTTCAACGACTACGATACCGTTATCTACCAACATTCCTAACCCCATAATCAATCCAAAAAGAATCATGGTATTTAGGGTGTATCCAAACAGGTTTAATATCATCAATGACATAAACATGGACATAGGAATCGCAAAACCAACAAAAATGGCGTTTTTAAACCCTAAGAAGAACATTAAAACGGTAACCACTAACATTACTCCAAAAAGGATGTTATTTACTAAATCGTCTACCTGACCAATAGTAACAGAAGATTGATCATTTGCTATTGTAACGTCTAAATCTTGAGGAAATACATTATCTATAGCATCTTTAACTATAACTTGTATTTGCTCTGCAGCAGCTACCATGTTTGAACCAGCACGTTTTTTTACGTCTAGCATAATAACTCGCTCTCCGTGTTCTCTAGCATAAGTAGTTCTATCTTTTTCTTGAAAAGATACCTGAGCTACATCTCTTAGGTAAATTGAATTTCCTTTTTCAGATTTGACTACAAAGTTTTCTAATTCTGAAGGATTTTCAATTTCTCCCAAAATACGGATAGTTCTTCGTTGGCCACTTGCAATTAAATTACCTGCAGACATCGTCATGTTTCCGCCATTAATCGTATTAATGACATCGTTAAAACTAACTTGAGCCGCTTGCATTTTGTAGATGTCTACAGCCACTTCAACTTCTTTATCTTGAACACCTCTAATGTCAACCTGCTTTATTTCTTGCAAATTTTCAATTTCATCTTGAAGATATTCTCCAAATTCTTTCAGTTTTGCAACCGTATAATCACCCGAAATATTAATGTTAAGTATTGGCATTTCTTCACTCATACTTAAAGCAAAAACATTAGGTTCTACTTTAGCACCATTAAATGTTGGCCAATCTTCACTAGAAGTTTCAGTGTCTATTTCGTCTTTTATTTTTTGTTTGGCTTCAGGAATTGTTAATTTTTCATCGAATTCCACAACGACCATTGAATAATCCTCTTGTGAAGTTGAGGTAATTTCAACAACGTTGCTGACCGTTTTTAACTTGTCTTCAAGCGGATCTGTAATAAGTTTTTCTATATCTTCTGCTGTGTTACCAGGGTAGATAGAACTTACATAAATTTTAGTTTCTTTTATCTCTGGAAAGCTCTCACGTGGCATTTCAAAAAAGGCAGATATACCCAAATAGAAAATAAGAGCCATAACAACATACATTGTAGTTTTGTTGTTAATTGCCCAAGATGAAAGGCCAAATTCTTTATCGACGTTCTTTTGATTTTTATCGTTAGACATAAAATTTGGTTTATATGTTGATTACTTTAACGGTCTGTCCGTTTTTTACGCTTCGAGCACCTTCTTGTATAATTTCAGCACCGCTTTCTAAACCTTTTAAAACTTCAATCACATCACCTTGTGTTTGACCAGTTTCAATAATAACGCGTTCAGCAACACCTTCTTCATTAGCGTTTTTGTTTTTTACAACATAAATGTATTGTTCACCATTGGCATTTTCAGATATAATACTCTGTGGAATTAACAATGCCTTTTGATTGGTGTAATCATTAATTTTAAGTTTGGCGGTTAGATTAGGTTTAATCGATTTGTCCTTATTGGGTACTGCAACTTCAACTTTAAAAGTACGGTTAGCTGGATTGATGAAATTTCCTGCTTGACGAATTTTAGTTGCAATAGATTTTCCTAAGATTGGAAATTCTACTTCAACATTTTTATTTTTGGTAACATATGAAATGTAGCGCTCAGGGACATCAGTTTCAATATACATGTCATCTAAATTTATGATACGCATTAGTTGTGTTGAACCGGCACCAACGACGCTCCCTTGTTCAGTAATCACATCGTCAATAGTTCCCGAAAAAGGAGCAGTTACTAGTGTTTTAGAAAGTTGTTTTTCCGTTTGTGTTACGGCATTAACTTGTGCTTCATAACTTGATTTTGCTTGTAAGTATTGAATTTCGCTACCAATTTTATCATTCCATAAACGTTCTTGGCGTTCAAAAGTTGTTCTTGCCAATTCTGATTGAATTTTTAGTTGGGCTAGTTGCTGACTTAATCCACCGTCATCAATTTTAGCTAATAATTGACCATGTTTTACTTGTTGACCAGTCTTTACATATACAGAACTCAATAATCCAGAAAACTCTGGAAAGATTACAATATTCTTTTGAGTAGTGACATTACCTTGAAGCTCTAAAAAATGATTGAAAACGCTTTCTTCGGCTTTAAATGTTGTAATAAGCGGTATTTTTTTTGAAGTATCTAATGTTGAAATTTTATCATCCAATTGCTTAAGTTGTGCTGCAATAGCCTGCTGTTGTGCGACAATTTCGGTTCGCATTGCGCGTATTTTATTCAAATCGTTTGATGCGATCGCTTGTTCAATCGATTTGATTTGTTTTTTTTCTCCACTGCAAGATGCAAGTAAAACTACAAATAGCGTTATTATATATATGTTTTTCATGAGATTGCGTTTATTGATTAATAGTGTTTAATAATGTTTCAAGATCTGCTTTAGTCGTGATAACATCTAGCATAGTGTTTAAATACTCTTGTTGTGTTGTATATAATTGAGTTTGTGCTTGACGTAAATCGAAACTAGAAGAAATTCCTTCGAAGAACTTCGTTTCATTTTTGGCTTCAATACGCTCAGCTAATGCTAGGCTTAATTTTTTGTTTTCATAATCTTGAACAGCCAATTGAAATAGATTTTTAGCTGTTTCAATTTGTAACATTAATTGTTGCTCAACTTCGGTTAAATTATCTGTTGCAATCTCAAGATTTATTTGTGCACGTTGTGTTGATGCTGTTCTTTCTAACGAGCTAAAAATTGGGATTTGCATAGAAACACCAAAAAGAGAAGATCCATACCATTGTTGGTTATTGTTTAAAAATTGAAAATTTTCATTATTACCAGAATAGCCACCATTAATAAAGGCATCGACTTGTGGTAATGCTCTGCTTTTTTCAAGTTTAACCAACAGCTCTTTTGAAATCAATTCATTTTGTGCTATTTGATAATCTATATTGTTTTCAATGTCTACAGGAGCATTTAAAAGATTATCATTTAAATTGATGAGTGTTAAATTCTCTAAAGAATCTGAAAGCGATATAGGTACATTAATATCTTGACCCAATACAATATTTAACATTTGATAAGATAAAGTTTTTAAACGCTTGGTATAATTTAAACTACTTTGCAGACCGGCTAATGTAATTTGCAACTGCTCAACGCTTTCCTCTTCATCCAATCCGTTTTCAAACATTTTGGTCGTCTCAAAAATGTTTTTTTCTAAAACAGCAATATTGCTTTCTAAAATTGTTAAACCTTCTTCGGCCATTAATACATTGCCGTAAGTATTGATTACATTTCTCCTAACTTCCAAATCTGTTTTTTCTTTGGCCATTTCTGAGATTTGTAAAAACACCTTAGCAGATTGTAACCCTACAATATAAGATCCATCAAAAATTTTCTGATTTAATATGGCCGTTGCATTAACAGTCTGTTTTGTGCCAAAGGCTATTGGAACAAAAGTGCCAGGTTCTCCTCCTACTATTTCACCGGGTAAAAGAGAAACTTGCTGCTTTATCCAATTGTTATAATCTATGTATGCACTTAATTGAGGCAAACCGGTAGCTATCGTTTCCCATTTTTGTTTTTCGGCAGCTTCAATGTCACGTGATGCGTTTTTGGCAATCCTGTTATTTTCCAAAGCAAATTGGATAGCCTCGTCCAATGAGAAGTTCTGCACTGTGTTTTGTGCAGCCAGATGCATGGTAAGGCATAACATTAGAATTAATATAAGTTTGTTTTTCATTATGATTTATGATTGAGAAGTGTTTAAATGTTGTTTTAGTATGTCAAGCCCAGATGCATTACAAATCCCTCGTAAATGATACTCAATGTAATTTTCCATAAGCATCGTTTTTGAAAACAAACTACTTGGAAATAGATCCTCGTCTTTAATGACTAGCACACTGTTAAAATAGATTCTTGTTATAAAATCGACATGTATAGTGTTTCTGTAAATCCCTAAGGCAATCCCACGATCAAGGTTGGTTTTAACACATTGATACATGACATCAAATTGTTTTTTTCTAAGCGTGTTAAAAATTTTTGGATAGTATTTCTGTAATTGATATTGTGGGGATGATTTTTCATCCTTTAAATGTTCAGATACAAAACGTTTTATATCATAAATTTCTTCTATAGGATTTTTTTCTAACGCACAAATACCATTTATACCCTGAGAAATAGTCTCAAACATTTTTAGCGTAGTCGCTTCAACAAGTTTTGTTTTATTCTCAAAATGTTGATATATGGTTTTTTTGGAAATGCCAATGCTATTCGCAATTTCATCCATGGTTACACTTTTAAAACCGTAGCTTAAAAATAATTCAGCAGATGATATAATAATTTTTTCTTTCATAAGGGATGGCAAAAATAGGTCAGGAAACTTTAAAAACCTAAAAAGTTTCCTAAGTTTTGATGTTTTTTTAATATTGCATCATAAGTGTAGTTTATTCTTGCTACAATTCTATTATTTTTGCTGCATGCAAAACATTTCATTTTATCAAGAGGCGTTTCGACAGTATTTGAATGACTTTACATTAGATAAAGAGCCTAAATCATTATACAGACCAATTACTTATATTTTAAAATTAGGAGGTAAAAGATTAAGACCGGTATTAACTTTAATGACCGCTGAGATTTTTGACACTAAATTCAATGAAGCTCTAAATGCCGCACTATCAATTGAAGTTTTTCATAATTTTTCGTTGGTACATGATGATATAATGGATGACGCACCATTGCGTCGAGGCCATGTAACGGTACATGAAAAGTGGGATATTAATACAGGAATTCTCTCTGGTGATGCTATGCTAATTTTAGCATATCAATTGTTTGAAAGCTATGAGCCCGAAGTTTTTCAGAATTTGGCAAAATTGTTTAGTAAAACGGCCTTAGAGGTTTGTGAAGGCCAGCAACATGATATTGATTTTGAAACGAGAACTGATGTCACTATCCCTGAGTATTTACAAATGATAGAATTTAAAACGGCTGTTTTGGTTGGAGCAGCGATGCAAATGGGAGCAATTATTGCAAAAGCTTCAACAAAAGATCAAAATGCTATTTATGAATTTGGTAAAAACTTAGGCATTGCTTTTCAATTGCAAGATGATTACCTCGATGCTTTCGGAGATCCAAAAAAATTCGGAAAACAGGTTGGGGGTGATATTATTGAAAATAAAAAAACCTACCTGTATTTAAAAGCCTGGGCTTTTTCTGATGAAACTAATAAAATGAATTTGGAGGGATTGTTTTCTCATCCTACGGATAACAAAGAAGATAAAATAAGACAAGTAAAACATATTTTTGAAAAAAGTGGAGCCGTTAAGGCCACACAAAATGAAATAGAACATTATACTAAGAAGGCATTTGCTGTTTTAGAAAATTTAAACATTTCGAATGCCAAGAAATTGGTTTTAAGGGAATTTGGTCAACAATTAATGAATAGAAACGTTTGATGCAATTACCTAGTACTTTTCAAGATCTAATTAATGAGGCACAAACACTTGAGTTATATTCAAAACTGATTCTACAACTAAATAAAGACTTAGCTTTGGCCAATGTTGATTTGAGTTTTGATATCGAGGTGCTACCAATTGATTTAAAATTAGCCGTACATGAATCCGTATATGGATTAATTCAAGATAAATTTGCTGAATATCTCAATTTACTATATATCATCGATGTTTCAGAAAAAAAAATCAAGCAATTAGATGGGAGTGACACCTTAAAGCTTTCGGAAGCTGTTACCTTCTTAATTTTGCAACGCGAGTGGCAAAAAGTTTGGTATAAGAATTTATATTAAAAATAAACTCTAATAAAGGGCGCCCAAGAATTTGCATAGATACTTTTGTTACTATCATAGAGTACATCGAATCGCATGCCAATTGTTACATTTCCTGCGCCATATCCAGCACCTAAATATAAAGCGGGATACCAATATTCATTGTTAGGAAGATCCAATGCATTCTCATACTTTCTATTGACATGAAGTTGCTCAAATTCTCCCGATAATTGAATCTCCGGAATGGGATTATATAGCGTTATAAAACTCAATCCAATCACAGTTGATTTATAAAAATCACGTTGTTCGTTGTAGGTAAAACCGATGGCGGTTCCCAATGCTACTTGATGATTAAGTTGGTATATGGCACTAGGAGATAATGTGCCACTAAAAAAATTACTGCCAAAACTTAAACCAATATTACCACCAAATCGCACATTATCCCAAAACTTATCCTGAGGGTTGGGATCAGCCAATTGAGCAAAAACATTCAGAGAGAAGCTACAAATAACTATTAATAACCAAGCTTTTTTCAAATTAAAAGGGGCGAAATTTTTCATAATACTAATTTATGTTGAAATGCTAAGTTATAAATATACAAAAATGCCACAGCGATTTTAGTAAAAGTTGTATTTTTGAAAAAATTTTGTAGAAGCACGAATGTTTCAAAAAAAATAATGGATAAATATTCCTTTTTAAACGCCGCACATACAGCATATTTTGCTGATTTATATGATCAATACTTAAAAAGCCCTGATTCTTTAGAGCCAAGTTGGAGAGCCTTTTTTCAAGGTTATGACTTTGGTACTGAAAACTATGGTATGGATGGGGCAATTATTGACGGTGTTTCCGCTCAAATTCCTGAACATCTTCAAAAAGAATTTCAGGTTGTAAAATTAATTGATGGTTACCGTACACGGGGACACTTATTTACAAAAACAAACCCAGTAAGAGCCCGAAGAAAATACGCTCCTACTCTAGAAATTGAAAATTTTGGGTTATCTCAATCCGATTTAAACACGAGCTTTTCAGCCGGTGACATTTTAGGCATTGGCGCCCAAAGTTTAAATGAAATTAGAAATCATTTAGAGGCTATTTATTGTGGTTCTATAGGTGTCGAGTATATGTATATTCGTCAACCTGAAGAAATACAATGGATACAGAACAAGCTGAATGGGAATGATAATGCAACAAAATTTACATCAGGACAGAAAAAACATATTCTTCGTAAATTAAATGAAGCGGTATCTTTTGAGAGTTTTTTACATACTAAATATGTAGGGCAAAAACGATTTTCGCTTGAAGGAGGAGAATCATTGATACCCGCACTTGATGCGGTAATAGAACGCGCTGCATCTTATGGCGTTGAAGAGTTTGTCATGGGGATGGCTCATAGAGGACGTTTAAGTACTTTAACAAATATTTTTGGCAAATCTGCAAAAGATATATTTAGCGAGTTTGATGGTAAAGATTATGCCGAGGAAGTTTTTGATGGTGATGTAAAATATCACTTGGGCTGGACTAGTAACCGTATTACCGATAATGGGAAGAGAATTAACCTTAACATTGCACCAAATCCATCGCATTTAGAAACCGTTGGAGCCGTTGTTGAGGGCATTACGCGGGCAAAACAAGACAAATATCATCCGGAAAATTTGAGTAAAGTATTACCAATCATTGTTCATGGTGATGCTGCCATAGCGGGTCAAGGCTTAGTGTATGAAGTTGTTCAAATGGCAAATTTAGATGGCTACAAAACCAATGGTACAATTCATATTGTAGTCAATAACCAAATAGGATTTACAACCAATTATTTAGATGCTCGTTCAAGTACATATTGCACTGATGTTGGTAAAGTTACATTATCTCCCGTATTGCATGTCAATGCAGACGATGCAGAAGCTGTAGTACATGCCGTATTATTTGCATTGGATTTTAGAATGCAATTTAAAAGAGATGTCTTTATTGATTTATTAGGCTATAGAAAATATGGGCATAACGAAGGTGATGAGCCTCGTTTTACGCAACCAAAATTATATAAAGCTATTTCTAAACACAGTAACCCCAGAGATATTTATGCAGACAGGTTAATTGCGGAAGGAGTAATAGCAGAAGGTTATGTTAAAGAATTAGAAAGTGAATACAAAGCATCACTTGAGGAAGAGCTGGAGGATTCTAGGAAAGAAGCAAAAACGGTAATAACACCATTCATGCATAGTGAGTGGGAAGGGTTCAATCTTGTAAATGAAGAAGGGATGATGGCGCCAATTGATACCAGTTATGATTTAAGCAAGTTGCAACATATAACAAAAGTAGTTTCCAGTTTACCTTCAGATAAGAAGTTTATTAGAAAAATTGAACGATTAGTTCAGTCCAGACAAACCATGTTTGACACTAATAAGTTGGATTGGGCCATGGCAGAGCATTTGGCTTATGGAACTTTGTTAGAAGAAGGGTATGACGTTAGAGTTTCTGGACAGGATGTGGAAAGAGGAACATTCTCTCATAGACATGCCGTAGTAAAAGTAGAAGATAGTGAAGAGGAGGTTGTTTTATTGAATCATGTAAGTGAGAATCAAGGTAAATTTTCAATTTATAACTCGCTATTATCGGAATACGGCGTTGTTGGTTTTGACTATGGTTATGCTATGGCAAACCCTAATGTATTAACAATTTGGGAAGCACAGTTTGGAGATTTCAGTAATGGTGCTCAAATAATGATTGACCAATACATTTCCTCAGGAGAGGATAAATGGAAAACCCAGAACGGAATCGTTTTGTTGCTACCACATGGTTATGAAGGTCAAGGTGCAGAACACTCTTCTGCAAGGATGGAACGTTATTTACAGTTATGTGCTAAAGACAATATGTTTATAGCAAATTGTTCTTCACCAGCAAATATGTTTCATTTGTTACGTAAGCAAATGAAAGCGAATTATAGAAAACCATTAGTTGTTTTTACTCCAAAAAGTTTATTACGAAATGCTAAATGTGTTTCTACGGTTGATGAATTTGCAAATGGCAGTTTTCAAAGACTTATTGATAATGCGGATGTAAAAGTAGATGAGATAAAGACTGTAGTTTTTGTTTCTGGTAAATTTTACTATGATTTATTAGAGGAACAAGAAAAGTTAGAAAGAACGGATCTTGTATTGGTGAGAATAGAACAGTTGTTCCCATTGCCAGAGTTAGAAATAAAAGAAGTTTTACAAAAATATGTTAATGCCGATGATGTGGTATGGGCTCAAGAAGAACCCAGAAACATGGGCGCTTATGGACATTTATTAATGAATCTAAAAGAAGCAAAAACTTTTAGAGCAGCAACAAGACGTGCCTATGGCGCTCCTGCTGCGGGAAGTTCTACACGTTCTAAACGACGTCATAGACAAGTCATTGATTTTGTTTTTGATAAAACAAAAAATAATCAGCGATAATGAAACAACTCGTAACTTCTATAATGGTTAGCCTTATAAGTTTTAGTAGTTTTGGACAGACGGATGAGGCTTATAATCAGGCTATTGAAAGTTTTCAAAATTATTATAACGTAAAGCAATACGATTCTATTTATGGAATGTTTAGTGATAACATGAAGCAACTTATAACTCCCGATGTATTAAAGATGCAAATGGATAGTTTTCATGAGTTGGCGGGTGAATTTGAAGCATTTTCTTTATTAAAAAGTTTACCAGAGGAAAAAATATTTAAAGTGACTCACAAGAAAAATATTTGGGAATACCAAATGACTTTAAATGACGAAAATATGATAACCGGCCTTAAGCCGCAACCTCATACATCACCTGATGTGAAAGTAATAGAACGTAATACGACGAAAATGATAGTGCCATTTAAAGATGAATGGTATGTGTTTTGGGGCGGAACAGATGTGGTTCAAAATTATCATGTAGCCCATGAAAATCAAAAATATGCTTACGATATATTAATGGAAGTAGATGGATCAACCCACAAAGGCGATTCAAAGAATAACGAAAGCTATTACGTTTTTGGGAAAGATATTATAGCGCCTTGTGATGGTAAAATTGTCCAAATCATAACAGGAGTTCATGATAACATTCCAGGAGAATTAAATCCTGGACAATTAACTGGCAATACTGTTGTTATTGAAACCGGATTAAAAGAGTATATTATGTTTGCTCATTTAAAACAAGGTTCAATAGTAGTGAAAGAAGGACAAAAAGTTAAGCGAGGAGAACTATTGGGGCAGTGTGGTAATTCAGGGAATACGACTGAGGCACATTTGCATATTAGTTTACAAAATCAAGTTGAATTATTTGGTGCGACAGGCGGAAAATTATTTTTCGAAAAGATTCTTGTAAACGGTGAAATTAGAGAAGATTATATCCCTGTAAAAGGAGATAGGATTAAGAATATAGAAAACTAAAATACAATCATAGAAAACAGGTAACATGATTTTAGAAATGAAAGTGCCTTCACCAGGCGAATCGATTACAGAAGTAGAAATTGCCGAATGGTTAGTTGAAGACGGCGACTATGTCGAGAAAGATCAAGCCATTGCCGAAGTAGATAGTGATAAAGCAACTTTAGAACTACCAGCGGAAGCGAGTGGAACAATTACACTTAAGGCAGAAGAGGGTGACGCTGTTGCCGTTGGTGCGGTAGTGTGTTTAATTGATACAAGTGCTGAGAAGCCTGAAGGTGACACAGAGGAAAAAGCAGCTAAAAAAGTTGAAGTTAAGGAAACACAGGCAACACCAAGTTCTAGTCAAGTTGAAAATCAAACATACGCCACAGGAGCGGCGAGTCCAGCTGCTAAGAAAATTTTAGCAGAAAAAGGAATGGATGCAGCAGCTGTTACTGGGACTGGAATAGATGGCCGTATCACTAAAGAAGATGCTGTTAAAGCTATTCCTTCGATGGGTGTTGAAATAAATACCGAAGGTCGCGGGACATCACGTTCTAAAATGTCAATGTTAAGACGTAAAGTAGCAGAACGCTTAGTGGAAGCTAAAAATACAACAGCTATGCTAACGACTTTTAATGAAGTAGATATGTCACCAATCTTTGAGTTGCGTAAGCAATACAAAGAAGATTTTAAAACAAAGCACGGTGTTGGTTTAGGATTTATGTCATTTTTCACATTGGCAGTTGTTCGTGCACTAAAAATGTACCCGGCAGTAAATTCAATGATTGATGGGAAAGAAATGTTAAGCTATGATTTTGTAGATATTTCTATAGCAGTTTCTGGGCCAAAAGGATTAATGGTTCCTGTGATTCGTAATGCCGAAAATTTAAGTTTCAGAGGTGTTGAAGCAGAGGTAAAGCGCTTAGCCATAAGAGCTCGTGATGGTCAAATAACAGTTGATGAAATGACCGGTGGAACTTTTACAATTTCTAATGGAGGTGTTTTTGGAAGCATGTTATCAACACCTATTATTAATCCTCCTCAAAGTGGGATTCTTGGAATGCACAATATTGTAGAGCGTCCAGTGGCTATTGATGGTAAAGTTGAAATTAGACCAATTATGTTTGTAGCATTATCTTATGATCATAGAATCATTGATGGTAAAGAAAGTGTTGGATTTTTAGTTGCTGTTAAAGAAGCATTAGAAAACCCAACAGAACTCTTAATGCATAATGACATAAATAAAGCATTGGAGTTATAAATTACAAAATATCAACGTATAAAAAAGCGCAATCTTATAAGTTAAGATTGCGCTTTTTTTATTTACAAAAAACTAACTAAAATATTAATTGAGATAATAAGTAAAGTGGCAATAATTAATAAAACCATCATCGCTTTACTTAGTAGGTTACATTTTTTCATAATATTTGGGGATATTATTTTAATGAGGTTTAGCTTAAATTTGAAAACCCTGGATCGACTAAAATCCAGGGCCTTCCATAATTCTCCCTAAGAACTAATTAATAGCTTAGTAAATATCGAATAAAATATGATACAAAAACATACGTAGACCTACGTATATTTAGTCGAAAAAACCCTGATTTTCCGTTGCGAATAAAAATAAACTGTTCGATTTAGACTCTAGGCTTAATTTTTTTATAATGTGACTCTTGTGTTTTTCAACAGTACGACTAGAAATACAAAACTGCTCACCAATTTCTTTTGCAGTTTTATTTTGAGCTATCGCTCTCATTATTTTTCTCTCTGTAGTTGTAAGTGCTTTTACAGATTCTGGAATAATTATTTTTTCCTTAGCCAAATGATCTATAAGTTTTGGACTAAAATATGGCTTGCCTTGAATTACAGATTTTAAGCAATATTCTAAATCTACTAATGCGAATTCTTTTAGAATATACCCAAAAACGCCAATGGCCTGCGCTTTATTAAAAGTAGTTTCGTCTTTTTCAAAAGTTATTAAAATGATTTTTGTGTCTATGGCGTTTATTTTACAGTAGTTGGCAATTTCTAAACCGCTCATGTGTGGCATTCTAATATCTAAAATAGCAATATTTGGTCGTTTAGATTTAATAAGTTCAAGGGCCGCTTTTCCATCTGTAGCACTGTCAAGCACGTTATACTTCTTTTCCAATAAAAAATCTTGAAGACCTTTAAGCACAAGTGGGTGGTCATCTGCAATAATAATTGATGCTTGCATTGTTCTATGTTATGAAGAATGATTAAGGAAGCTGAAGATATAAATATTTTTTGTTGTAATCTATCACGGCCTTACCTTTTTTTAAGATATCTGCGCCTATTATTCCATCTACAGGTTTTGAGTTGTGATTTGTTAAAGCGGTGTTGACATGAGAAAGATTAAATAAAATTAAAGGGGTCTTCTTTTTTTTCCATTTTCCAATTTTAAGAATGTTTTTCTTAGAAAGTTGAGTTTTCATATTGGATGCTCCAGCACCTGCGGCTTTAACATCAGAATCTTTAACCTTCAACTTAAATTTGTCAATAACTTCAAAGCCAACACAAGAACTAGAGGCACCAGTATCTAATATAAAAAGACCTTTTTGCCCATTAATAGTAGCCTTTATTTCAAAATGATTGGTAGGCGTTAAATGCAGTTTTATTTTGATGTAATCCCTCTTCAATAAGAAATCTTGCAATTTTTTCATCAATTGTATTTTTTACAAATATAAGTTGTAAAACATTTACTTTTACAACATGATATTTACGGATACACACACGCATTTATACAGTGAAGCTTTTGATGAAGATAGGGAGCTCGTTATGCAACGTGCTTTTGATGAAAACATTAAACGCTTTTTTGTGCCGGCTATAGATTCTAGTTACACGAAGTCAATGCTTGAATTAGAGGCCCAATATCCAGAACATGTGCATTTAATGATGGGGCTGCATCCTACATCTGTTAAAGATAATTATCTTGAAGAGTTGGCCCATGTGGATAAAATGATGAATGAACGATCGTTCTGTGGTGTAGGTGAGATAGGGATAGACCTATATTGGGATAAATCAACATTAGAAATTCAGAAAATTGCATTTAAACATCAAATCCAACTGGCTAAACAATATAAGTTACCTATTGTAATTCACTGTAGAGAGGCTTTTGATGAGATTTTTGAAGTCTTAGAAACCGAATTTGATGATGATTTATTTGGGATATTTCACTGTTTTACAGGGACTCTTGAACAAGCACATCGGGCTATTTCATTTAATATGAAATTAGGTATAGGCGGCGTGGTTACTTTCAAAAACGGAAAAATTGATCAGTTTTTAAATGAAATTGATCTTAAGCATATAGTTTTAGAAACGGATTCGCCGTATTTGGCACCTGTGCCTTTTAGAGGTAAACGCAATGAGAGTTCATATTTAATTAGGGTAGTCGATAAGTTGTCCTTAATATATAATGTGTCAAAATTAGAAATTGCAAAGATTACAACGGCAAATTCATTAGAAATATTTAAAGTATAATTATGGCTAAACCAAATATATTACTCATCTATACAGGTGGAACTATTGGTATGATTAAGGATCCAGATACAGGAGCGCTTAGATCTTTTGATTTTGACAACCTATTGATACGAATTCCAGAATTGAAATTGTTGGACTGTGTCATCTCAACGGTATCTTTTGAAGAACCTATTGATTCTTCTAATATGGATCCTAATTATTGGATCCAAATTGCAGAAATCATTGAATCCAATTATAACAAATGTGATGGTTTTGTAGTGCTTCATGGTAGTGATACTATGAGTTATTCAGCTTCTGCATTAAGCTTCATGTTGGAGAATTTAGCAAAACCTGTAATCTTTACAGGTTCCCAATTGCCAATTGGTGATTTGAGAACGGATGCCAAAGAAAATTTAATTACTTCTATACAAGTAGCAGCGTTGAGAAATAAGAATAAGGAACCCATTATAAAAGAAGTTGGTTTATATTTTGAATACAAACTATATCGCGGTAATAGAGCTACAAAAATTAATGCGGAACATTTTGAAGCTTTTGCCTCTCTAAATTATCCTGATTTGGCCGAATCTGGAGTACATTTAAAAGTAAATGAAGAGTGTTTACTGTCGCCAGAATTGGAAACTCAACTTAAAGTGCATAAAAAGTTAGATAGAAATGTGGCTATTATCAAACTTTTTCCAGGAATATCAAAATTAGTGCTTCAATCTATATTGGAGACTAATAACTTAAAAGGGGTCATTTTGGAAACGTATGGGTCATGTAATACAAATTCTCAAAAGTGGTTTATTGATTTGCTAAAAGAAACTATAAAAAAGGGAATTCAAATAATCAATGTTACACAATGTTCAGGAGGAAGTGTAAATATGGGACAATATGAAACCAGTACACAACTTAAATCTATTGGAATAATATCAGGAAAGGATATTACGACAGAGGCCGCAATTACCAAGTTAATGTATTTATTGACGAAGGATTTAGATACAAATCAATTTAAAACCTACTTCGAAACATCAATACGAGGAGAAATCTCTTAAAATTAACAAGCAAAGTTTTAGCAATTAAATAATTTTTTGTTATTTGGCAATCCGTAATTAAAAAATTACAGAGAGGTGGCCGAGTGGTCGAAGGCGCACGCCTGGAAAGTGTGTATACGTCACAAGCGTATCGAGGGTTCGAATCCCTTCCTCTCTGCGAAAGATTTTTTATTAAAATTATTTGTAATTTGGCGTGAAATTTGTGGAACAATTATTGTTAACCCCTATATACATCGCCGTAATTTTTATTTTTTAATTGCATTTTTTTTATATCTTTAACGCTTTAACTAACAAAATTAAGAACAGAACAATGAAAAGATTATTTTCAATTCTAGCCATCGCAGGTTTAATGGCATTCGGAAACTTAAATGCAAACACAAATGCAAACACAAATACGATTGTAACTACAATTGTAAGTTCAACTCAAGATGATGCAGGAGCTGCAGTAGAAGAAGTTGGATTTCACCAGAATTTAAAGAACAGATTTATTGAAGGTGGACCAGGATTCATGGGGATCGTATTATTATGTTTAATTCTAGGTCTAGCAATCGCTATTGAGAGAATTATCTTTTTAAACTTATCCACTTCAAATTCTAAGAAATTAGTTCAACAAGTAGAAGATGCTTTAAGCTCTGGAGGTGTTGAAGCAGCAAAAGAAGTTTGTAGAAATACAAAAGGACCTGTTGCATCAATTTTCTATCAGGGATTAGATCGAGCAGATGAAGATATTGATTCTGCTGAAAAAGCGGTAGTAGCTTACGGAGGCGTTCAAATGGGACAACTTGAGAAAAATGTTTCTTGGGTATCATTATTTATTGCATTAGCACCAATGTTAGGGTTCATGGGAACTGTAATTGGTATGATTGATGCCTTTGATAAAATTGAAGCAGCTGGAGATATGCAACCATCACTTGTTGCAGGTGGTATTAAAATTGCATTATTAACAACGGTATTTGGACTTATTGTAGCAATTATTCTACAAATTTTCTACAATTACATTATTGCAAAAATTGATAGTATTGTAAATGATATGGAAGATGCATCAATATCTTTGATGGATTTGTTGGTAAAGTACAAGAAGTAATAATAACCTAAAAATCATATACTATTATGAAATTACAAAAATTATTGACTATAATAGCTTTGGTAGTTGGCGTTATTGCTGTATTCTTTCTTATTAGAATTATAAGTGCAGGTGACGAGGCAATTGAAGGTTCTGAAGATCTACAAAACAGTCTTATAGCACCATTCATGTACATCGCGTATATAGTTTTGGGACTAATTGTCGTTTTTGTTCTATTCTTTACTTTAAAGAATATGTTCTCAAATCCAGCAACTTTAAAAAGCACACTTACAGGTGTAGGTGCTTTTGCGCTGATAGGGGCAATTTGCTACTTCGCTTTAGCTTCGGGAGAAGAAACAGCTTTAAAAGATGGCGAGATGCTTACGGCAGGAGAATCTAAACTAATTGGAGCAGGATTATATATGTTTTATGCATTAGCCTTAATTGCTAGTGGCTCAATGTTGTTTACTGGACTTAAAAAAATGATTAATAAGTAAATTATGGCTAAAAGATCAGCACCAGAAGTGAATGCAGGCTCTATGGCCGACATTGCATTTCTACTGTTAATATTTTTCTTGGTGACTACAACTATGGAAAAGGATTCTGGAATTTCTAGAAAACTACCTCCAATAGAAGAGTCAGAAGATGATGTTATCATTAAACAGAAAAATATTTTTACAGTATTATTGAATGGTAAAGATCAATTGCTTGTTGAAGATGAAATCATGGAAGTTAAAGACTTAAAAGC
>JAGSHF010000045.1 GCA_023954685.1 Flavobacteriaceae bacterium
AAAATGAATATCATAAAAGCCTCTCATCTGTATGATAAAAAGAACGAAATTACATTTGAAAATTACGAAAACAGATTTAATGAAATCATTAAGAAACATGTAAAACGAGATTCTTACTTCAAAATAAAATCTGGTTTATTTGGCACAAAAGAAGATATTGATTCTACATTTTTTGATGATCCTGCAGAAAAAGAAACTGCTGCTTTTATTGAAGAAAAAAAAGAAAAAGAAAAAGAACGTAAAGAAAACTTTTTAAAATATCGAAAACGAAGTATTCATCGGTTTGAAAATGCTACATTTCTTAATGAAGATTCTGATTTAAATTTTATTGAAAAATCCCGTAAATATGAGTTCACATTACTTGATTACGCTTATTTAAATGATGAATTTGTGTATTCTATAGCATTTGAACCTAAACGCCGCGCCGATTTTAAAGGTGTCATTTATGTTAATACTGATGACTTTGCCATAGTAAGAGTTGATTATGAAAATGTGAAGCCACTACGGACTTTTGGTTTATTAGGTGTGTCATTTAAAGAATATTTAAAAAAGGGAACTATTATTTATACCAAAAATGACAATAATAAGTATGCACTTAAATATAGTGACATGGAATATGGGCAGCAGTTTGGGATAAAACGACCCTTGAAACTAATTGAAAAAAACAAAAATGTAAAAGGAAGACGAAAACAAAACGAATTGAAAGCAGATATCCATTTTATCATTAAGAATATTACAAAACAAGAACTTATTGTATTTGAAACTAACGAGATTACGGATAGTGATTTTACAAATTTTAAAGAAAAAGCGAATGTTACACCTACTTATTTACCTCAATATGATCCCGAATTTTGGAATGGACACAACATCATAGAACCCAACCAAGCGATTAAGGATTTTAAAATTATTGAACGCGATTAAATGACCTGTTCCTCATGTTATTAGTTATTGTTGCATTGTGTTGGAGGTATGCTTTCTAAAAATACTGGCCGATCCCAAAAACAAAACCTTTTGTGGCATCTTTGGTCAAACCAACACCATAATCTATTCTAAAAATAGCATTAAATATACGTTTATGGATTAATCGTATCCCCAAACCGGTATAGACTTTAATATTATCTGCATTGATCAAATCACTTAAATCTCCGCCAGGGTTTCGCCATGTTCCAGAGTCAACAAACGCATTGCCCTGTAGTACAAACCAATCCTTTTCTATAACGGTATATCTATATTCTGTATTGAGCACTACAGATGCTGTTCCACGATCAATAGTATTACCAACACCTCTAATATTTACATTATTATCTACAGAAAATGGTGCAAAGGGAGAGTCGTCATTACTGGATAACCCCAATCGAAGTCGGTTTGCCCAGTTGCCTTTTTCTCCTACGCGCTTAAAATAAAAAAAATCATTCCACGCAATGAAAAAATCTGGAAGCGAACTTATATTGGATCCCACATACTGCACATTTAAAAGACTTCTATTTCCCGAAACATATTGATAATAATAATCAAGGTTATTATATTCAAAAATTCCTTTGATCATATGTTTGTCGGCCTCAAGTGATTGTGGCACATCCGTATTGGTGACGCCACTTTGGTAGTCATAATTTTCAGTAAAAAAAGAAAACCCTAGCTCCACGCGATGACGCAAGTCGATCTCGTACAAGCCTAGCGCTTCAATGGCATTGTTTTGATATCTATAATCAGCTGTTTCCTCATCAAAATAAACAGGTTCTAATGTGACTAAGTTTTGATGATTAACGGCAAGCCCAAAGCGATTAGAAAACAAATAAGGTGCCCTAAAATTTATGGCATATGAACTGTAAATATCCTTTTGATAAAACCCACCAAAAGCAATATTTTGACCTAAAAGATTAAACTCATAAAGACCTACTCGATATGCAAACTCATCCTTATTGGTAGTATAAGCATTTACCTGTGGTATAAGCGTGAAATTCTCTTCAATATTATATACAACATTAGCCGTATCATCTTGCGAATACACCACTTGATAATACGCGTAAGACACCGAAGGTAGACGTATTATTCTCTTAATATCTGTCTCTAATACGACCGAATCTAATTTCACACCTGGCTTAATGGCAGATATTTTTTCTAAAAATGAAGATTTAAGTTTTTTATTTCCTTGAATCGTTAATTTATCAACCTTTATGTCTTGCCCAAATAAAGACATTCCCATAAAACATAATATTATAACGTATAATGATTTCATTTTTTTGAAAAGTACTTTTTTATGATCCCCTCAACTGGCTTATTTTGTGGTGTAAACATCGTGTTTCCAGCACCCCCAACATCATTATGATTTACGAACCATTTCCAAACAAAACCACCTGCAAACCATTCCTCATTCCAAAAAGTATTAAATAAAGCCGTTGTCGTATTATTTTGTCCTTCAAAATTTACACCTTTCATAGACCTATCACTCTTCCACGGCTCTTTACCAGTATAATCCACACTTCTATATCCAAACTCCGTAAATAATACGGGTTTATCATATTGGTCCGCAATGCTTTTTATAACAACCTTGTGCGTTTGCCATCCCGCTTCACATTCTTCTACCGAAGGGGTCTTCGTATCGCTTACGGGGAAATAGGCATCTACCCCAATATAATCCAATTGACTCCAAAAGGGTGTACTTTTAAACTCATCCCAATTGGCAGCATACGTTAGTTTCCCTTTATAAACTTTCTTGATATTTAAAATTAGTGTATTCCAAAATTCAGGTCTATTTATTATAAATTGCTCTAATTCAGTACCAATACACAAAATATCGGCATCACTATCTTGAGCAACTTTAGCAAAATCTAAAATAAAATTAGCATAAGAATCTTCTAATAATTTCCAATCAGCATCATTCTCCATTTTTAAATGCCCCGTATACTCGCCATGCCATATCCATATCTGCGGTTTCATCATAACTTTTATATTTTGCTTTTTAAAAGTTTCAATATATTGATTGGCTCCTTTTACAGATTCTCCAAACCATTGTTTTTCCGTATTATAAAGAATTTCTGGGTGTTTTAAATCTCTAATAAACCCAAACGGCATAATAGCAACATAATTGGCGTTAACTGTCATTACGGGTTCAATATGTTTTATTGAGATAGAATCTCTTGACGCAACAAAGCTAACCCCGTTCACCTTAGAAACGGATTGTCCATTACAAGCAACTAAAACGTGTAGACAACTCAATAAAGTTATCCAATTAACAATTTTCATGTATTCATGTTTTCATATGTTTGCCAACAAATTTACAGCTATTCACTAAAAAACGGCTCTCAAACCTATATTAAATGTTTGACCTAAACCGGTGTTGTTACCTCTCACAAATTTGGTATATAGTGCTTCTAAATTTAATACTCTTGAGACCTGCAACTTAGCCCCACCACCCAATACGGTATAATCTTGATCTAAGGCATCATCAAAGCCAAATCGTTGTGCGTGCTGAACTAAACCTAAAATTGTGAAATTTTGACTTGGAAAATAACTTAAAAATACCCCAGGTACAATATTCAAACTATTGTTAGCAAAACTCTCTTCTTTCTTGCCAAAACTAAATTCTGTATTTAATTCCGTAAACAATTGCCATTTGTCACCAGCAAAAATATAATCATAGAAAAATCGGTTTTGAAAAGTAAATCCTTTTTGATCTAAAAAGACACCATCTTCAACCTCATTTGAAATTAATGGAATATGAAAAGCGGTTTGAATTGTAAAGTTACTTATTGTCTTTATTGGATTAAATTTAACTGCAGGTGCAAAAGATGTAATCCCAGTGCGCGCCGTGCTTTTATCCCCGTCAACAATATTTGACCTAAATTCTACAATCAATCCAACATTAAATCTATTTACTTCTGAAATGCCAGTAAACACATCGATAGTTGAAGTAAAATATGTTTCTCTAGGCTCCTTGCCATCTGTAAAAGTACTTTCGGTCTGGGTGTAAAAATTATTAAACCATTTAATATCAAAAGCTCCTTTTTCTAATAATTTAGAAGGGGTATACTCTTGAATATTACTTTTTGGTATATCATCTTCCTCTTGAGATAATGCTAGCAGTGGTAAAAATAAAAAGAAAGCAATAAGACTATAATTTTTCATAGATCATTTAATAATTTCTGGATTGCAACCCGCATTCCCATAGTTGTAATAATCATATACGTCTATATGTTTGTCTCTTGCTTACAAAATGAATTCAATTTATTTCTGTTCTAAATTGTGCAATACTATTAAGTTATTACCTTTAGTAACGACAAAATGCGCAACGACAAACTTTATGGAACATATTGTAATTATTGGAAATGGTATTTCGGGTGTTTCCGCTGCTAGGCACATTAGGAAACTATCCGACAAAAGAATCACTTTGGTTTCAGCAGAATCTGATCATTTCTTTTCTCGGACGGCATTGATGTATGTCTATATGGGTCATATGAAATTTGAGCACACAAAGCCATATGAAGATTGGTTTTGGAAAAAAAACAGAATTGAACTTAAAAACGGTTTTGTAGTTGATATTGCTACGGCTACTAGTATGCTTCATTTTGCCGATGGCGAAACAATGCGCTATGACAAACTCATTATTGCAACTGGCAGTAAACCCAATAAATTTGGTTGGCCAGGGCAAAATTTAAATGGGGTTCAAGGCCTCTATACAAAACAAGATTTAGAAAATTTAGAAACTTATGCTCCAAATAATAAAGTTTGTAAGCATGCCGTAATTGTTGGTGGTGGTCTTATTGGTGTTGAATTGGCCGAAATGCTGCATTCTCGACATATTCCGGTAACCTTTTTGGTTCGCGAATCTAGTTTTTGGAATGGCGTACTCCCTACGGGAGAAAGTGAGATGATAAATAAAGAAATTATTAGTAATGGAATTGATTTACGACTGTCTAGTAATTTAAAAGAAATTGTATCTGATGACCATGGAAAAGTTAAATCTATAATTATTGAAGAAACCGGAGAAGAGATTTCTTGCGACTTAGTAGGTTTAACCGCAGGCGTTTCTCCAAATATTGACTTTTTAATAAATTCTAATATTAAAACAAATCGCGGTGTATTAGTCAATCGAAATTTAGAAACCAACATCCCAAACATTTACGCCATTGGAGATTGTGCTGAACAAAGTAAAGCTATTGGGAATCGAAGACCCATTGAGGCTGTTTGGTATACAGGACGTATGATGGGAGAAACAGTAGCACAAACGATTTGTGATAATAAATTAGAATATAAACCGGGCCATTGGTTTAATTCTGCCAAATTTTTCGATATTGAATATCAAACCTATGGCTGGGTTTTTGCACAACGTGGAAGGCCAGATTATGAAAAACACTTTCATTGGATGCATTCAAAAAACAAAATATGCATCACAATAGCTTATCACAAAGACACCCATTTATTTTTAGGTATAAACACCTTTGGAATTAGAATGCGTCATGAGTTTTTTGATAAAGTACTTACCGACAAACAACCCGTAGAATATGTATTGGAACATTTATCAGATGCTAATTTTGATCCTGAATTTTACAAACTATATGAAAAAGAAATTGTAATGCAATTCAATAGTGAAAACACGACGAATATTCAAATAAAAAAGAAAAGCTGGAAGCGAATCTTTCAAACCAACTAAACAAATGAAAACAATTCAAAATATAGGACTTGCTTTGTTTTTAGTTGGTCTTGCGATTTTTACAGCCTTGATTTTCCTTGGAAAATATCAAGTCACTCCTGAAAATCTTGATGAACTAGTAAACAATAAGGGCATTAAAAGTGAACTTTTCATAAACAGCATGACAACCAATATTGTTGGCAAAACATTTTCAAATCCATTTTCATTTTCTTCTGAAGTAAGGACTGTATTGGAATCAGCCAATGAAATGCACAAAAACAATAGCGAATGGGATAAAGTTATTTGGGACAAACCACATAGCTTCTCCTATCAAATTGCAAAACAATCTGGCAGTGGTCTCATCAAAGAAAATAAAGGGCTCTTTTGGTGGCTTACCTTTGGCATAGGTATTTTAGGGGCCCTTATGTATATTATTCCAAATGTTGTAATAAAAGGACCTCCGGGAATAAAAAATAATGGGATATGGTTTAATACAGCTACCAATCGTGGTTGGATAGGCTGGTTTGCTTTTATCTTTTTAGTTGGGTTTTATTTACTGCTTTACTTTAGGCCAGATTATATTGTGAATTGGACCTACGTCGTTGATCCCATAAGCAAAAATTTAAGCGGGAATTTAGCAAGTCAGTGGTTTTTATATGGTTTTTTATATTGTACTGTGATGACCGTTATGGCCGTGCGGATGTATATAAAATACCGTCATAATAAATATCAAATTTTAAGAACTACATCGGTATTATTCTTTCAAATTATATTCGCTTTTTTAATACCTGAAATATTGGTGCGTTTTGAAAAACCTTGGTACGATTTTAAAAACGCATTTCCTTTAGATTATGATTTCTTTTTTAGTTGGAATTTAGATCAACTCATTGCAAGTGGTGGGTTAGGATTGTTTATTTTAGTATGGGGTGTTGTTCTCACACTTGTCATTGTTCCGGTGATGGTATATTTCTTCGGTAAACGCTGGTATTGTTCTTGGGTTTGCGGATGTGGTGGTCTTGCTGAAACTCTTGGCGACCCTTACAGACAACTCTCTGATAAATCATTAATAGCATGGAAGTTTGAACGCTGGATTGTTCATGGTGTTTTGGTTTTTGCTATTATCATGACAGGGTTTACACTTTACACCTATTTTTCTGGAACCGATGCTGTTCTAGGCATTAAAACACAATCCATACAAGACATGTATGGCTTTTTAATAGGTTCTATATTCGCTGGAGTTATTGGCACTGGTTTCTATCCTATTTTTGGCAACCGTGTTTGGTGTCGTTTCGGTTGTCCCTTAGCAGCTTATTTAGGTATTGTGCAACGCTTTAAATCTCGATTTAGAATAACCACAAATGGTGGCCAATGTATTTCTTGCGGGAACTGCTCCACATATTGTGAACAAGGTATTGATGTTAGGGCTTATGCTCAAAAAGGTGAAAACATTGTAAGATCAAGTTGTGTTGGTTGTGGCATTTGTTCCGCAGTTTGCCCAAGAGGTGTGTTAAAGTTAGAGAATGGCCCAGAAAAAGGACGTATTAATCCTACTGAAATTTTATTAGGTAATGATGTAGATTTAATGGATTTAGTAAATCAAAAATAACGAATGAACTATTGTACTTTTACAACTCCTAAGCCATTACTAAATGTCCATTATTAAAGTTATTATCCCCGCTTATAACGAAGCCGATTCAATAGCACATGTTATAAACGAAATTCCTAAAATTGTTGATGAAGTAATTGTAGTAAGTAACAATTCTTCGGATGACACCGAATCTAATGCTAAAAATGCAGGAGCCACAGTATTAACTGAGCCTCAAAAAGGTTATGGTTATGCCTGTCTAAAAGGAATGGATTATATTGCAAAGCAAGTAACTAAACCCGATATCATTGTATTCCTTGATGGGGACTATAGTGACTATCCCGAAGAACTTACACAAATAGTCGCGCCTATATTAGAAAATCAGATTGATTTTGTAATTGGAGCGCGCGTTAAACGACTTAGAGAAAGTGGTTCTATGACCTCACCTCAAATTTTTGGTAATTGGTTAGCCACAAGTTTAATGCGCATCATGTTTGGTTCTACATTTACAGATTTAGGACCTTTTAGAGCAATAAAATATGATAAGCTATTGGCACTAAGAATGGAAGACAAAACCTATGGATGGACCGTAGAGATGCAATTAAAAGTACTTAAACAAAAAATGAGCTATATTGAAATTCCTGTAAAATACAGAAATCGAATTGGAATCTCAAAAGTATCAGGAACGGTTAAAGGTGCTATATTTGCAGGGGTTAAAATATTAACCTGGATTTTTAAATACAGTTTTAAAAAGTGATTTTAGAAAGTGTAATTATCGTCATTTATTCAACAGCATTGGTGCTTATCTTTATGTATGCCTTGGCGCAGCTCAACTTACTTTTCAATTACTTATCTGCCCAAAAGAAGCATGATAATTCCCCAAAATATGATTTTTCTAATCCTGATGAAATCCCTTATGTAACGATACAACTTCCAGTGTACAATGAATTGTATGTCATGGAACGTTTATTACATAATATATCCAAGATGGATTACCCAAAAGACAAATTGGAAATCCAGGTTTTAGATGATTCAACGGACGAATCTTTTGACACAACGGCATTACAAATTATTGACTTACAAGAAGCAGGATTAGACATTAAACATGTGCTCCGAAGTGATAGAAAAGGTTTTAAGGCAGGCGCTTTAAAAGAAGGACTAAAAGTTGCTAAAGGCGATTTTATTGCCATTTTTGATGCCGATTTCCTTCCTGAAAAAGATTGGTTAAGGCGCACCATACCATTTTTTAAAGACGAAAATATTGGAGTTGTTCAAACCCGTTGGGGGCATATTAACAGAGATTATTCTGTCCTTACTAAAATTCAAGCATTCGCACTAGACGCCCATTTTTCATTAGAACAAGTGGGAAGAAATAGCAAAGGCCATTTCATTAATTTTAATGGCACTGCAGGCGTATGGCGAAAAGACTGCATTATTGACGCAGGTAATTGGGAAGGTGATACGCTTACCGAAGATTTAGATCTAAGCTATCGTGCACAACTAAAAAATTGGAAATTCAAATACTTAGAAGATGTAGAAACACCTGCAGAACTTCCTGTAGTAATTAGTGCTGCAAGATCACAGCAGTTTAGATGGAACAAAGGAGGTGCTGAAAACTTTAGAAAAATGATGTTCAAAGTTCTAAAAAGTGATACCATTTCTTCTAAAACAAAAATACATGGCCTTTTACATTTACTTAATTCTACGATGTTTTTAAACGTGCTTATTGTGGCTATTTTAAGTATTCCGATGTTGTATATTAAAAATGAATACGCCCATTTAAAAATATACTTTTATGTGATGAGTTTCTTTGTAGTGAGTACACTTATTTTCTTTGTTTGCTATTGGTTTATGTTTAAAAAGACCTATGGTAGCAGTTTGAAAAGTTTTGTGCAATACATTGTCATGTTTATAACATTTTTCTCAATAGCAATGGGTTTCTCGCTTCATAATTCCATAGCCGTCATTGAAGGTCATTTGGGTAAACGTAGTGATTTTATTCGAACTCCAAAATTCAATATTAACTCCTTAAAAGACAGTTGGAAAGGCAATAAATATGTCAAGAAAAACATGTCTATTAATGTCATTTTCGAAGGCCTACTCATGCTCTATTTTGCCTTCGGCATGTACAGTGCTTTTATTGTTGGTGATCAAGGTGGAGATTTTGGACTATTCCCGTTCCACTTGATGCTTTTTCTAGGTTTTGGATATGTGTTTTTTAAATCGCTAACATCTAAAGTTTAATAACCCTAGTGTATTAATCGTATACTACAGAAAAAAGAAATAAGACATTTATTTACTTAGGATTCATATGTGTTACATTACGAGTTAAGTTAGCCTATATTTGTGAATTAATCCAATTATCAATTTTTTCTTCCAATAACACTAAAGGCAAGCTGCCTGAATTTAGTATTTGATTGTGAAATTCTGGAACGCTAAACATATCCCCTAATTTAGTTTCTGCTCTGGTTCTTAATTCTCTAATTTTAAGCTGGCCTAGTTTGTAGGATAAGGCCTGTCCTGGCGTTGCCATATAACGTTCAATTTCAGCAATGACAGATTCTTCGGATTCTGCTTCATTATCTAATGAATATTGAATGGCTTTTTCGCGTGTCCAGCCTTTACTATGGATTCCTGTATCTACTACCAACCGAATGGCCCGATGCATTTCCATACTCAACATCCCAAAATATTGAATGGGATCTTCATATAAACCAAGTTCTTTTCCTAAAGATTCAGCATATAAAGCCCAACCTTCAACAAAAACACCTAAACTTTCAGGATGTAAAAATTCTGGTAAACCCGTGTTTTCTTGTTGCAAGGATAACTGATAATGATGCCCCGGAATAGCCTCGTGCAAAAACAATGCTTCGGAAGCGTATTTATTGTATTTTTTCACATCAGGAATTGGCACATAAAAAATACCTGGCCTTGATGCATCTTTAGTTCCCGGAACATATTCAGCACTGGCAGAGGCTTCTCTAAAGGCTTCGGTGCGTTTTACCACAAAATCTGATTTTGGTTTTAAATCAAAGACTTCATTAAACTTGTTATCAATTCTGCTTTTTATTTCATTATAGTTATCTATGACCTGTTGCGGCTCAGTAAATGGCATTTGCTCAGGGCTATTACGAACAAAATCAAAAAATGATTTAATATCACCTTCAAACCCTATCTTATTTTTCGCTGTTTCCATTTCAGCTAGAATACGAGTCACTTCACTTTTTCCAAGTTCATGTATCTCATCTGCTGTCATATTTGTAGTAGTGTGTAACTTAATTAGGTAGTTGTAAGTTTCTCGTCCATTTGGTAAAACTCCAATTCCTGATGTTTCTCTACAAACAGGTAAATAATCATTAACTAAAAAATCCTTAAGCTCCGTATATTTTGGTTTCAACTTATTAGTAATCATATTTCTATAATCAGCAGTAATTCTACTCCGCTCTTCTTCATTAATAGTTTCAGAGATTGATAATATTGGCTGATAAAACAAATGGTCATTAATTGAATTTGATATAAACTCATCCAACTGAGGAATCATTTTATTAGTCAATACAGTAGGCAACACAATGTTTTTAGACATGCCTTCTTTCATCATCAAAATTGAAGTATCCAGAAAACCAAGGTAATCATCAACACGTTTCAACCAATTATCATAATCCACGACTGTAGCAAAAGGTTGAACACTTCCTCCTGCTGCTAATTGAGCAACATATAAATGCAAGGATTGTATTTGAAACAATGGCATCAATTCAAAACTGGGGAGATTGTAAATTGGCGAGGCCATCGTTACAATAGCATTGTTTAAGCCTTCCAATTTAATTTCGCAATCCCATTGCATCACTTTCATACTTAAAAGATCAGCTTCGGAAAGTGTATTGGTATCAATTTCGTTTATGACATTCAAAAATTCTGTGTAGTTTTTCTTTAAATCATTTTGATAGTCATCAGATATATAATTTGCGATGTAATCATTGTACTCATAATTACCCCCTTTAGTGGCTTCAATAGGATTGATACGATCCTTAAACTTATAATAATCATCAAAAACTTGATCTATTGATATTGCCGTTTCAATAGTAGCAGGCTTGTCTTCTTTATAATTTGATAAGAGTATGGCCAATAGAAAAAGCAATAAATAAGGTTTCATGGAATTATAGGTGTTAGTTAGTGGTTATAGACAACTAAGATACCTATTTCAGCCTTAATAAAAAGCACCTCAAAAAAGAGACATTATAATAGTACCTTTGGGCTATGGTTTTTAACATGGCATATTTAAGGCTTTATAAAACACCACTAATTTTAGTAATAATTAGTTTACTATTTTATTGGAGTTTTGCCTATGACTTGCATCGAACCGATTACATAAAACTACTCAGTTTATACACAGCACTTTTCTTTTTGTTTTATAAAGTCCTTCAACTTACCAAACACAACTTAAAATTGTTGACATGGATTGCATTTGGATTTAGAGCTATCTTCATTCTTTCAATCCCTAACCTCTCTCAAGATTTTTATCGTTTTATTTGGGATGGCCGAATGATTCTTGAAGGTGTTAACCCTTATTTATACACACCCAAATCCTTTATTTCTAATGCTGAATTTCCTATTGCTCAAGCACAGGAATTATATAATGGGATGGGCAGTTTGAGCGCGGGACATTATACCAATTATCCACCCTTAAATCAATTATGTTTTATTATTGCTAGTGCCTTTTCTGGTAAAAGCATATTAGGATCTATTGTTGTGCTAAGGCTAATTATTGTAGCTGCAGATTTTGGAACACTATACTTTGGAAAAAAACTTTTAGACAAACTCAAATTACCTGCTCATCATATCTTCTGGTACATATTAAACCCGTTCATCATTATTGAACTCACATGGAACCTTCATTTTGAAGGGGTGATGATTTTCTTTTTAATACTGAGTTTGTCTTTACTCTATGACAACAAATGGAAACTAGCAGCAATAGTATTTGCCTGTGCTGTGTCTATTAAGCTAATTCCACTACTTTTTTTGCCATTATTATTTCAAAAGTTAGGTTGGAAAAAAAGTATTGGTTTCTATACGATTGTTGGCTTGGTTACAATACTCCTTTTTGCACCCTTTTACTCTTCACAATTCATATCTAACTATGCAGCAACCGTTGCACTATGGTTTCATAATTTTGAGTTTAATGCGAGTTTGTATTATATAGCGAGAGAAATTGGTTATTGGTTTAGAGGTTATAACGAAATTGCTATTATTGGTATATCTACAGCAATTATAGTATTACTTTTTGTTGTAGTTATGTCTTTATTTCGAAAGAACAAATCAATGATTCAGCTTATTTCTGCAATGCTATTTGCATTATCGTTATATTATTTTACTGCAACGACCGTTCATCCTTGGTATATTGCTACATTACTTATCTTTTCAGTTTTCACAAAATATAAATTCCCATTAGTTTGGAGTTTTGTTATCATCCTCAGTTATCTCTCCTACTTACAAATAGGGAAAGCAGATAAATCCGAAAACTTATGGATTATTGCCTTAGAATATATAGTAGTGTTTGGGGTTTTTATATGGGAAGTTTGGTTAAAACGAAACCACAATAATCACAATATTAAAACGCACTTACATTCATAAATTTGTTAGGTGATTGCAATTCAACAAGCTATATTTTGTAAATTAGGCTAAATTCAACCAACCAATACATGAAACAGCTAGTTCTACTCCTATGTTTGTCATTACTAATTACGACTTGTAAAAACGAATCTAATTCTAAAGACGACGAATGGATTCATCTATTTGATGGCACATCAACCGAAGGTTGGCGTGCTTATAATGGCGAATCACTTCCAGAACAATGGGTGATTAAAGATGGTGCTTTAACTTTCGATACTGAAAAAAAATTAGAGTCGGAAAAAGAAGGCGGTCAAAACATTATATATGCTAAAGAAGAGTTTGATAATTTTGAATTATACCTAGAATGGAAATTACCTGAAGGTGGTAATAGCGGTGTCTTTTATCATTTAAAAGAGGGGTATAATTCATTAGAAGAAATTGCTCCAGAATATCAACTATTAGATGATTTAGGCTGGGAAGCAATAAATAACGCAACATTACAAGAATGGCAAAAAACAGCAGCTGACTATGCGATGCATGTTCCTGACAAGAATTTGAAAATTACCAAACCAGCAGGTGAATGGAATACAACCCGGATTATTTTTACTGAAGCATTAGTAGAACATTGGCTCAACGGTAAAAAGGTATTATCATTTGTACCTTGGTCTGACGATTGGGAATCGCGAAAAAATAAAGGCAAATGGAAAGACTACCCACATTATGGGACTTCTAAAACAGGATTTATCGGCCTTCAAGATCATGACAGTCCTTTATGGTTCAAAAACATAAAAATTAAAAAATTATAATCCACGAGCAAAATAATGAAAAGAAGAAATTTTATAAAGTCGTCTGCAATAGTATCGACAATAGCTGTTATGCCAATTCTCCATTCGTTTAAAGGCATTGCACCAGGCCGTATCAGATCTGCTCACATAGGTGTCGGAGGCATGATGGGAATGGAGGATTTAAAAGCGATCTCTTCGCATCCATCTGTTGATGTCACTGCACTTTGCGATGTCGATTCTAATTATCTTGATGTTGCACATAAAATGTTTCCTAATGCGAAAGTCTATAAGGATTATCGTGTGATGCTAAAAGAACTCGAAAATGAGATTGATGCGGTCATTGTATCTACTCCAGATCATACACACGCCCCTGCTTCACTTATGGCTATGGAAATGAATAAAGCTGTCTACTGTCAAAAACCTCTAACCCATCATGTTACAGAAGCACGTGCCATGCAAAAAATGGCAAAAGAAAGAAATTTAATTACGCAAATGGGAATTCAAGTACATTCCTTTTACGATTACAAACTAGCAACCTTATTAATTCAGTCTGGCATTATTGGTGAAGTAAGTACAGTTCACGCTTGGTCTCCTAAAAACTGGGGATTCGATGGTGCAGCTCCAGAAGGTGCTGATCCTGTTCCCAATCATTTAGATTGGAATCTTTGGTTAGGCACATCTCCAGAACGTCCTTATAAAAATGGGCATTACCATCCTATGGATTGGAGAAAAGTATTAGATTATGGTTGCGGTACTTTAGGCGATATGGGGGTTCATATATTTGACACGCCATACAATGCATTGGCCCTGGATGTTCCGAATACCATTAAAACAGAATGCCGACAACCAACAGGATTCGGATTTCCAGAAAAAAATGTAGTCACCTACGAATTTCCTGGCACAAAGTATACCACTGAAAATTTAAAATGGATCTGGTACGATGGTGAAGGTGCTCCTGGACAACACGAGGATTTAATGTTACCTAATAACGAAAAATTACACGATCAAGGCGCTATGTTTATTGGTGAAAAAGGAAATCTATATTTACCGCATTTCCAATTGATGCCTAAACTTATTGTAGATGGCAATTATGTTGATATGGACATTACTCAATTTAATTTAGAAGCTCCTATTAGAGATTATGGAACAGAAGCCCCTAAACACTATCATCAGTTTGTAGATGCCTGTTTAGGTAATGACGAATGTACAGCACCGTTCTCGTATGCGTCTCGCCTAACCGAAACCATATTACTTGGCGTCATTGCACAACGTTTCCCAAATAAAACCTTACACTGGGACAGTAAAAATGCTAAGTTTGCTGAAGAAGAAGCCAATGCGTTTTTAGATGCACCATATCGCGATTTCTAAGATCTGCTATTATTGAACAAACCGTGGTGAAAAGTAGACGAAATAATGAAAAGTGAGCAAACGATATCATCCTTGCAGAAAATTAGCTAAATTATTTAATGCCAAATTATATTACGGGAACTTCAATCGTTAAGAACATATCTTGCCCATCATCATCTTCGCCTTGATAAAACTTAAAGATATAACGCTCGCTTTGTAAGGCTTGAACCGGAATTGAAAATGTTGTTTCTGTAATATTTAAAGTACACGCAACACCGTCATCCACATGTGCAATAGGATAAATTAGTCTCGAAGTGCCTTCATAGAAGTAATCATATTGATTATAGAAATAATAGCAACTATTTGGCAATTCTATAGTAACATAAATTCTATATGTACGGCCATAAATAAATTCATCTGGCACATCTGCACTTAAAACATTTACATACTCTAGGTGGTAATCGTGGTAGTCATTATTATCATCGTCATTGCTACATCCAAAAATTAAAAAAACAAACAAAAATACAGGAATGAAATGCTTCATAATAATAAAATTTTAATTTAAGTTTTTTAAAGTTAGTACAATATTTCGTAATGACCTTCCATCATGATTTGAAACGTATAAACTGAGCGCATTAAAAATAAGTCACACTAAAATATGTCAAATAGTTATCATAATAACTAATCAAATTTTCTTCCAGGGGTATATGGCGCTCCTGCAGTTTTCAAGGCCTCTTCATATGCTTCTAATGCATTAAAATATGTCGATAAATCTCCGCGGAATTTACTAAAATCAGATTGTGCAATTTCAATATTTTGTTTCTGGGTTTCGGTTGGGTTTTGCGTAGTTCCCCAATGACCATATGCAACATACCCAACCCTTGAACGAATTGAAGGTGAGGCATTTTCATTTAAACGTTGGCGAATAGGGTCTCCAAATAAACGCAATCGTAATTCAGATAATTTCTTTTGTAACTGATCTAAGTCTGCAAACAATTTTGGTGTTGCTTTTGGTGTCTCTAGTATAGCTGCTTTCATATATCTTAAACGATTGTCTGCTTCTCCTAATTTTCTGCCAGCACTTGAAATATGTCGTATTAGCTCACTTGTTTTTGCTTGAAAGTTTGCAATGGCATTATAATCGGCATTTGGAGCTGTATTAGGAACAGGTTTAACTGCGAATTTTTGTGACTCGCTTTGTGCTTTCAACATGCCATTATGAACAATATAAAATGCTACACTATAATTGCCAGGAGCAACTAGTGGTCCTTCAGGATCACCAGCCCAAGGTGGTTTAAAAGCTGGTTGTGCTAAATTAATTGGATCTGGTGGCGGTAACTTTAAATCCCAATTAACACGATGCAATCCTTTTTTAGCTGAACCTTTAATCCAACGTACTGGTTCTCCTGCTTCAGTACTAACCAAAAGCAATACTTGTGGCTCATTCTCATTGGACTCTTGCAGTAATCCTTCCCATCCAGGAAAAGGAATATTCGCATTTTTATCTCTTAACGCTTTTTCAGAAGTTTTACGTTTTGCTTTTGCAGTCTCAGGAATATCATTAAGATAATAAGTAAAAACAGCACCAAAAGGTGGGTTCTCGGTAGTGAAACTAGTTGTTCCCTGACCAGGCATCCCTTTTGCCTGCATAGGCACACTTTGCACATACCACCAAGCATCTCTAACTGAAAACAACGTACTTGCCTTTTCTTTTATGGCTTTACTTATTGTTCTTAAGGGCGAATAATCATCAAGCACATAAAAACCACGACCAAAAGTTGCTCCAACTAAATCATTATCGCGTTGATGTAATTCTAAATCTCGAAAGGAAATTGTAGGTACTCCAGCATTTAACTTCATCCAATTGACACCTTTATTTGGTGAAAAATAGATGCCATATTCAGTTCCAATAAATAATAAGTTTTCATCAATATAATCCTGCTTTATAACCCAAACAATGGTATTGCTAGGTAAATCACCTGCAATAGATTTATAAGTTCTACCGCGATCATTACTCATAAAAAGATACGTACTGTAATTACCCAATTTATGCGCATCTGCTATGGCAAAAACTGTATTGGCATCATGATTTGAAGCTTCAATATCATTAATAAAAGAACGTACTGGAACTTTTGGCAGCATACTCTTTCTCCAATTTTGACCCCCATCTTCACTTACATGAATAAGGCCATCATCTGATCCTGTATAAAGCAAGCCTTCAACCATTGGAGATTCTGATAGAGACGTTAACGTTGCATATTTGGACATTGCTCCATTATCATAAAGTGCGTCCGCACTCCACACGCGATTATCCATCGTTTCCAATTCGTAACGATTGGTATTTGTGGTTAAATCCTTGCTTACGGGCATCCACGAACTGCCTTGATCTTCACTCTTCCAAACACGTTGTGATCCAAAATAAATACGTTTATGATTATGCGGACTAATTTGAATAGGAGCATCCCAGTTCCAACGCTCCGGCGGATCATTTGGCGCAGGTTGTGGTTGAATGTTTATAACCTCTTCACTACGTCTGTCAAGACGATGTAAAGTACCTTCTTGAATTTCAATATAGGCAATATTGGAATCTTCAGGGTCAAACACAGAATCATAACCATCTGCTCCAAGAGGCACATACCAATCTTGATTTCGTATACCTTCAGTATTCATTGTCCGAGATGGACCAATTAAAGTACCTAAATCTTGTGCACCTCCAACGATGTTATAAAAGGGTTCAGCATTATCCAGTCCTAGTTTATAGAATTGAGCAATTGGCAAATTCGTAAAATGCCTCCAAGTTGTCCCTTCGTCATAAGTTTCATATAAGCCGCCATCTGTTCCAGCAATTAAATGTTTCCCATTGTCTGGATCAATCCAAAGTGCATGATTATCACTATGCTTTTCACGACCCGTACCGAGATAATTAAAAGTTTTCCCACCATCACGCGTTACATGATAGAAAACGTCCATTTGATATACTAAATCAGGATTCTGAGGTGAAGCTTCGATTTCTTGATAATAATGTGGTCCTGTTCCTCCAGAGATATAACTATTTTGTTTAGCCCAGCTTTCGGCTTTATCTGTTGATTTATAAAAGCCCTTTTCATTAGTATTGGCTTCAATAGTAGCATAAACCAGTTCAGGGTTTGCAGGTGTAACTGCAAGTCCAATTTTACCTATATCTGCTTGTGGTAGACCTGTTTTTATTTGTTTCCAAGACACACCATTGTTTGTTGATTTAAATATACCAGACTTTGGTCCTCCAGCTAATAATGACCAAGTATGTCTACGACGTTGATAGGCTGCAGCATAAATTACATCCGGATTTGACGGATCGAATTCTATATCCGTTACACCTGTATTAGTGTCAATTTCTAATACCAATCCCCATGTCATTCCACCATCTTCAGTTTTATACACACCTCGTTCTCCTCCAGCAGACCATAAAGGTCCTTCGGCAGCAACAAATACCACATCACTATTTCGTGGGTCAATTAAGATTTTACCAATATGCTCTGATTTTTCAATACCCATCGCATTCCAAGTCTTTCCTCCATTAGTGCTTTTGTAAACACCATCTCCCCATGCTACATGACGTCCACTTACATTTTCGCCAGTTCCAACCCAAACGACTTCAGAATTATTAGGATCAATGGTTACCGTACCAATAGAATACGATTTTTGACTATCAAAAATAGGTTTCCAAGAGGTCCCTCTATTTGTGGTTTTCCATAAACCTCCTGAACCCACGGCAACATACCAAGTGCTTTTATCAGTAGGGCTCACCGCTATATCAGCGATACGACCTCCCATAAAAGCAGGGCCAATACCTCTAAGTTTCAATCCAGAAACAGCTTTTGCTATTTCCTCTTTATGTTCAGTTTGCCCAAAAATATTTATGGGTAGAAAAAAACAAGTAAAAACGATTATTAACGCGAAGGCGATTCGATTTTTGCACATGAAGTAAACAATTTAGTTAGTCGTTTGGTTTAATCAGTCTAAGTTACTTAATGTATGAACAAATAACAACCTGACTTTTATTATTATTGATTATGAATTTCCTAAACGTGGAGAACTGTTAATAAATCACTAATTGGAAACATTCTTGAATTAACTCAGGGGTCTAAAGAAAGTGTAACTTTGTAAAATATAACATCACAACTTTTGATTTATAACTATACACTTACGACATCATCTGAAAGTGTGTGCACTATGATAATATGAAAGAAAAAATACTAATTGATATCGTTTCAGATGTCGTATGCCCTTGGTGTACCATTGGATTTAAACGTCTAGAAAAAGCTATTTCTGAAATGGGCATTCAAGATCAAGTATACATAGTATGGCACCCTTTTGAATTAAACCCCAATATGCCAGCCGAAGGTCAAAATTTAACAGAACATCTCACAGAAAAATATCGCTCAACACCCGAACAACAGAAAGAATCGAAACAACATATGATATTAGTTGGTCAAGAACTTGGGTTTATATTCGATTATTTTGATGACATGCGC
>JAGSHF010000173.1 GCA_023954685.1 Flavobacteriaceae bacterium
AAAGCGTCCACAACGTGGTAGACAATACGCATCGGCCGATTCTCCTGATGGAAAATTAAAGGCATTTACCCGAGATAGAAATATGTATATCAGTAATCTTGATGGTACAAACGAAAGGCCTATTACGAAGGATGGTAATGAAAACACACAATTAAAATATGGCATTGCGACTTGGGTTTATGGTGAGGAGCTTGGTCAAATCACAGCCATGTGGTGGTCTCCAGACAGCAAAAAAGTGGCATTCTATCGTTTTGAAGAGAAAGAAGCCGAAATGTATTATGTCTTATATAATCAAGTTAAAATCCAAGATTCAGTTGAAATTGAAGCTTATCCAAAAGTGGGTGCCAATAACCTACCTGTAGATATCATGGTTTATGATTTAGAAACTAAACAAACAACTTTGATTGATGCTCGTAATGACCAACCTTTTAATGATGGAAATTTAGGAACTTATTTATATGGAATGAATTGGACATCTGATGGTAAAGAATTTTTATTTCATTCTACAAACCGTAAGCAGGATATCATGGAATATAGAGCTTCAGATCCTGTGACTGGCAAAACTAGAACAGTTGTACGCGAAGAATGGCTGGCAAGTTTTACTAAAAATACGCCAGAAATGCATGTCTTAGAGGATGGTCAACATTTTATTTGGGCTTCAGAACGTAATGGGTTTAATAATTACTATTTATATAATTTTGATGGCACTTTGGTTAATGCGATAACGAGTCACAATTTTGAAGTGAATCGAATTTTAAAAGTTGATGAGAAAAATAAGATGCTTTATTATGAAGCACGAAGTGGTGAAAATCATATGAAAATGCAACTGCATCGTGTAGAATTAAACGGGAAGAATGACAATCAATTAACGGATGCTGGATTTCATCATAGTGTAACCATTTCCCCCGATGGTAAGTATTTTATTGATGTGGCGCAAACTCATGATAAGGCTCCTGTGGCGAATCTTATAAATGCAAAAGGTAAAAAAATTGCGGAAATAGCAAAAAGTGATACGAGTAAATTTGATGCTTTAGGATTAAAAAATGTTGAAGTATTTACCTTCACCTCTGCGGATGGTGTTACTGAATTACATGGGATGTTACACTTTCCTTCAAATTTTGATCCAAATAAAAAATACCCGTTAATTCTAGCTAATTATGGGGGACCTGCCACCAATGCATTTAGGGAAAACTTTACATTACCAAGCTCATTAACAGAATACGGTTTTCTAGTCGCCAATATTGACGGTAGAAATGTAAGAGGTCGTGGAAAAGAATTATTAGATCAACTATATGGCAATTTAAGCATTGTAGAGATGGATGACTTTGCTGAAGGGATTAAGTCACTTTATGATCGTCCTTATTTTGATAAAGACAATGTTGGTGTTTACGGCACTTCTTATGGTGGTACAACAGCTGCAACAAGTTTGATGCGTTTTCCTGAAGTTTACCACGCTGCTGTAGCTAATTCTGCTGTTACTGATTGGAGAAACTACGATACCATATATACAGAACGTTTTATGAACCTAATCACTAACAATAAAAAAGGTTATGAGGCTGCAAATTTAATGACCTATGCCAAAGATTTACAAGGCGAACTGATGATATATTTTGGTACAAGCGATAATAATGTACATCCTTCCAACTCATTGCAACTCATTAAAGCCTTGCAGGATGCTGGAAAAAGTTTTGAAGTACAAGTAGGACCTGATAAAGGTCACACTGCAATGAATCGTGATAGAATGATGGAATTCTTTATTGAGCATTTGGTTATTAATTAGAAAAGCAAAAAGTATATTACAAATTGTAATTGGAATTTAGAAGCGCATACTTTTATTTGTAAGCGCTTCTGTTTTGCGAGAATTACAAACTATAAATCTTCTATAAAATAGTACTTTGCAACGCTCAAAAAAAAATCTGTGAAAGTCTGTATTGCTGAAAAACCTAGTGTAGCTCGTGAAATTGCCACCATTCTCGGTGCCAATACAAGACATGATGGCTATTTTGAAGGTAATGGATATACGGTTACTTACACCTTTGGGCATCTTTGTACTTTATCTGAGCCAGTGGACTATAAACCGCATTGGAAGAGCTGGGATTTAAATAATCTTCCTATGCTTCCTGATAAGTTTAAAACTAAAGTGGTAGATAACGGAGGTATCAAAAAGCAATTTAATATTATAAAGCGCTTATTTGACAAGGCAGATGTTGTTATAAACTGTGGGGATGCCGGACAAGAAGGAGAATTGATCCAGAGATGGGTTTTGGATCAGGCCAATTACAAAGGAAAAGTACAACGCTTATGGATCTCATCGCTAACTGCCGAGGCCATTAAAGAAGGTTTTGAAAATTTAAAACCTTCAGAGGATTACGATAATTTATACTATGCGGGATATTCAAGAGCCATTGGTGATTGGTTACTGGGTTTAAATGCTACACGTTTATACACTGTAAAACATGGAGGCTATAAACAAGTACTTTCTATTGGACGTGTGCAAACACCAACATTAACGATGGTAGTTAATAGATTTAGAGAGATTGAAAATTTTAAACCACAACCCTACTGGGAATTGCAAACACTGTATCGGGAAACTCTTTTTAGTTATGAAGAAGGTCGCTTTTTAAATATGGAGGATGGCGAAAAGCTGGCTAATATTGTAAAAGAACACGACTTTGAGGTGATATCTATTTCAAAAAAAGCAGGAAAAGAATATGCGCCAAAACTGTTTGACTTAACCGGGTTGCAGGTCTATTGTAATACAAAATTTGGCTTTACTGCCGATGAAACCTTAAAAATTGTTCAGAAATTATATGAGCAAAAAGTAGTAACCTATCCTAGAGTTGATACCACGTTTTTACCAAATGATGTGTATCCTAAAGTGCCAGGAATCTTGAAGAATTTATATAACTATTCAAATTTGACACAACCGCTTTTAGAACATAAAATTAAGAAATCTTCTAAAGTGTTTAATGACAAGAAAGTTACCGATCATCATGCTATCATTCCAACGGGGGTGCAAATTAAATTGCAGTACAATCAACAACAGGTTTATGACATCATAACCAAACGTTTTATCGCTGTCTTTTATGATGATTGTAAGGTATCCAATACTACTGTTATTGGTAAAGCCGAAATGGTTAAGTTTAAAACTACAGGCAAAGAAATTATTGAAAAAGGATGGCGTATGATTTTTGAATCGGGCAACAGCTCAGATAAGAAGAAAGAGCATACGTTACCGAGTTTTGTAAAAGGAGAAAAAGGACCCCATGAACCATCGTTTTTAGAAAAGCAAACCAAACCATCTAACCAATTTACAGAGGCTTCACTCCTTCGCGCTATGGAAACTGCAGGAAAACAAGTTGATGATGAGGAATTAAGAGATTTAATGAAAGATAATGGTATTGGCAGACCTTCAACACGTGCCAATATAATTGAAACATTATTCCGAAGAAAATATATAATACGTAATAAGAAACAGGTATTGCCAACCACTACTGGTATTCAACTAATTGATTTAATTCAGAATGACTTATTAAAATCTGCTGAATTGACAGGGTCTTGGGAAAAGCAACTCAAGGATATTGAAAAAGGCGACTATAGCGCTAGCCAGTTTATTCGAAATATGAAAACAATGGTGGATCAATTAGTTTATGAAGTGCGTAGTGAAGCCAGACGGGCTAATATTAGTCACTCTACCACAACAATAAAAACACGTAAAAAGTCTACTAAAAAGGAATCCAAAGGTATCGCGGCTATTGAATGCCCTAAATGTAAGATGGGTACTATTATCAAAGGAAAGTCAGCTTTTGGTTGTAGTAAATACGCTACTGGTTGTAAATTTGTATTGCCGTTTAGTTTTCATGGAAAAAAGATATCTGAAAAACAATTTATCCGTTTAATTCAAAAAGGATCAACGGTAAACTTAAAAGGATTCAAAAAAGATTCGAAAACTGTAGAAGGTTTAGTTAGATTTGATGATAATTTCTCATTAAAACTAGAGCCAAAACAAATAGATAAAAAAGGACGAATCGACTCTGCAATTTGCCCTAACTGTAAAAAAGGTAGTATAATAAAAGGAAAAGCTGCTTATGGGTGTTCTACTTACAAAGAGGGCTGTGATTTTAATTACAGTTTTGATAAATTAAGAGCTGATGCCAACGGTCAACCGTTAACAAAAGCATTAGTATACCAATTATTTGAAAATTGGAAAAACTAATTACTCAGCAGGCTTTCCGTGAATTTCTAAATAAATATCATCAAAATTGACACGAAGATATGAACGTAGTTTTTTACGATAATCATCCTTCAACCAGGCTACAAAATTAAATGTACTTTTACAGATACATTTGGTATAACGATGAATTCTAAAGTCGATATCGTCACCAAGTTTTTTTGCTAAATCGATGGCATCGTAAACATCTTCACTATTTTCAATACAAATACGCGCATGTTGCTCAATAGAACGCTCAAGAACAACCTTAGAAGACTCCCCATTTCTAATAGATTCTACGTAGGTCTCGTTTATGTCAAAATATACCTCTTCAGTGTTTGAAAATTCAGCACGTAATTCATCTGGCATTTCATAACGAAAATTGTTTTCTAATTCATCATCACTTAAAATTCCATCTAAATAATAGCTTGGTGATCTAAAAATACGTTGCCAATCGAGTGTATCTCCCCATGGACCAAAACGGTGCATGTTATTCCCTAAATCTATGACCGTAAATTTAGTTTTGTTTTTTAAAATACGTGAACCACGACCAATCATTTGGTAATATAATGTTAATGATTTCGTCGCTCTGTTTAAAATAATAGTATCAACAGTTGGCTCATCAAAACCTGTAGTTAATATACTAACCGATGTTAAAATAGCATCTGGCGTTTCTTTAAACCATTTTAATATTTGAGCACGTTGCTTTTTAGAATGCGTATTATCTAAGTGAGCAACAGGGTATCCAGCCGATCTAAATATATCATATACATAGAGGGATGTGTTGATACCATTATTAAAAATTAAAGTCTTTTTACCTTTAGAATGCTCTTCATAAGCAGTGATAAGTTTGCTTAACATATCATTATCGGTATACAAATCTTCAGAAGATTTTACTGTATAATCTCCATTAGCACCAACTACTAATGATGTTAACCCTACATTATAAACAAAGGTTTCAGCACGTGCCAAGAATTCATTTTCAATAAGAGATTCTATTGATTCCCCTACAATAAGTTCATCATAATTATCTGTCATTGGCAGTTCTATATTAGAACTCAATGGTGTTGCAGTAACTCCTAAAATAAAGGATTTATTGAAGAATTTAAATAATTTAGTGAAGGAATTGTAATGTGCCTCATCAATAATAACCAAACCAATATCAGAAATATCAAGCATGTTATCATTCAATCTATTATTCAAGGTTTCAACCATAGCAACGAAGCAGCTATAGTCATCTTGATCATCTAATTTTGCCTTACTATTGATAACCTTATTGTCTACCCCAAACTCAGTTAGCATCCCTGATGTTTGCTTACAAAGTTCTATACGATGAGTCAATACCAAAACACGTGACTTATGGTGTTTAAGATATTGCCTTACAATTTCAGAAAATATTACCGTTTTCCCACCACCTGTAGGCAGTTGATATAATAAATGATAATCATTTGGCGAGTTTTCAAAACGCTCAAATATTTTATCAATGGCCCCTTTTTGATAGCTATATAAATCTTTACCAGTATTGCGTTCTTCAACGTCTTGAGATAGTATTGACATGTAATAAAATTAATTTCGACATGCAAAAATACAATCTTATTAAGCTTTATTCCTTATTTTTTATTGGATTTATTAAATCGTTTTCAACAATTTTAAAAAACTATAGGTTTTTGAGCTTAATCCATTCTAAATTTTAGAATAAAAGCTGATACTAAAGTTAAAATGCCAATAATTATTAATGTAAAATCTATACTGAAAAAGAAACCAAGGCCAATGGTTAACAACGCACCGAATGCATAACCTAAATCTCTCCAAAGTCGGAACACTCCAATACTCTCAGCGCGTTGATCAGGACTGGTGAATGTGGCAATTGCAGATAAAAAGGTAGGGTAAACCAAAGCGGTTCCTGCACCTAATGCTATTGATAATAGCATAAATTGCCATTTTTCTATAGACCAAAACATGCCTAATAATGCAATACCTTGAATGGCCATGCCTATTACCAGCATTTTTTTCTTGTTACAAATATCAGATAATTTCCCTGTAAAGAGTTGACCTACTCCCCAAATGCCGGGATAAAGTGCAACGATAAGTGCAATAGATTTTAATTCAAAATCACGTTGCATTAATACAATTGGTAATATTCCCCATATCATACCATCATTTAAATTATTGACAAATCCAGCCTGAGTTACCGAACCTAAGTTTCTATTGGCCCAGGATGTTTCCCAGAAAATATTTTTGAGTGACTTAATGTTATTTGATTGCGCTTCTAGAGCTACATGTTTTTTGGTATCCTTGATAAAAAAGATGCTAAGTATTAAACCAAACACTACAAAAACAACTCCTTGATAAAAAGGATAAGGCCTAATCCCGTATTCTGAAGCAATCCAACCCGTAGTAAATGCCACTAAAGCAATTGATAAATATCCAAAGGATTCATTAAGTCCCATTGCAAGTCCGCGCTGTTTTTCTCCTACCAAATCAATTTTCATTACCACGGTACTAGACCAAGTTAGACCTTGATTAACTCCTAATAGAACATTAGCAAACACGATCCAGTTCCAATGGTTTGAAAACATGAGAATAAATGGTATTGGTAAGGCAATTAACCAACCAATAATTAGTAAATTTCGTCTGCCCACTTTGTTCGCCAATGCACCAGTAAAGTAATTGGTGATGGCTTTTACTGAACCAAAAACAATAATGAAGGTTAAGATGACAGAAGTGCTA
>JAGSHF010000036.1 GCA_023954685.1 Flavobacteriaceae bacterium
CAGCATCATCGCCGAGCCAAGCCCCTACAAAGGTTTTGAGACCATATTCTTTTGCTATAATTGGAATAAGTTCATTACCCTCAGTACATGAAAAAGAGCGAATCCATTTGGTATGAGGTTTAATAATTTCAATTCGTCTTCGAATTTGTGCTTCCGATAAAATTTGTCCAGGTTCTTGTCCGTCCATATATGGGCTAAAGCATAGACCATGTAATCCATTGTCCAATATTTTTCTATACAAATTCTTTAATTCTTCTATTGATTTATCCTCAAATTCAATATTCGCAATGGAAAGTAATTTTTCTTCTCTAAATGACATAATCTATAATTCTCCTCTTCGTTTTACTAATTCTTCTTTAATTTCTCTTGCCTTTGATTCGTCAAGACTATATTTCCACATAATCCAAATGGCAATACCAGCAGTTAATGCAGGTATAACTATATCCGCTATACGTAGTTTCGTCATTGTTTCTGCAGTTTGAGATATAGCGCCTTCATCAAAGCCCACTAAACTTAATATAGCGCCCCCCAGAACTAGCGCAATGGCTTGTCCTAGCTTTACAAACCACCAGTAAATTGCACCAAATGTGCCTTCTTTACGAGGCATACCATTTTCAAGTTCATCCAAATCACAAACATCTGCAGTCATAGACATCATCAATGTAAATAACCCCCCTAAACCAAACGCCATAAGAGGAATAGGTAAGAACATTAACCAAGGCCCACCTTGGCTAATATCCATACTAAACCATGACATCCCTATACTGTCTAGAAACGGATTAATAGCATCAAAAATAGCAACCACAAAATTATTAAGACCTTGCCCAAAACTTGACTGATTAAACTCTGCATTTAAAGAATTATCAAAGCCCCACCATTTAAGCGTATACCCAATAATGGAAATTACTGTTGAAATGATAAATGCTTTGCGCTTGCCCCATTTATTAGCTATAGACGAAATTATTGGAATAACCATAAAGGCAGTTACTAATGCCGTAAATGAAGCAAACCATGCAGGCCAAGTACTGGCTTGACCATAATCTCCATTATAAATGTAAAAAACAATTATAAAAAAACTGAATGAGGCCACCATTTGGAATCCATTAAATACTAAAAACGTAGCACCACATAACTTCATAAAAGGTTTGTTTTTAAAAACTTCCTTTATCCCGCGCCATAATTCACTAAAACTAGATGTTAATGAATTAATGCCTATTTGTTTACGATTCTCCATTTTTCCTGCATCTATCCCTTTACAGAATAATGCGGGCAAAATACCCAGCACTGCACAAAATAATCCAACTATTAGAGACAAATTTCGCACCCCTGTACCTTGTAATTTTTCATTAGTTATTTTTTGCAATTCGTCACCTGAAAGCCCCATTTCTCCTATAGAACGCAGTGTTTCTTCACTTAGCGGAAAAACGGTAGGATCTGCTATTACGACCCAGAACCAAGGCACTAACATCCAAGCAATCTGTCCAACGGTATTTGCAAAGGCCATTAAGCGTGTACGCTCATTATAGTCAGATGTCATTTCATATCCCAAACCTACTAGTGGCGTCGCAAACATAGTATTACCTACAAGAAATAATAAAGACATCATGAGGAAATACCAAAAGTTAAACATGACCGAGTTGTCTTCACTCATTTGGAATAACAGTGCAAACAAAATACCACTTAACATAGCGCCAACAAATATATAAGGTCGGCGTCTTCCCCATTTTGACTTCGTATTGTCAGAAATAAAACCCATTATTGGGTCAGTAAGCGCATCAAAAATTCTTGGCAAACCACCTAACAAACCTGCATAGAATGGATCCATACCAAATGCCGTAACCAAAAAGAACATAAAAACAGCAAGAGCGCCTGGCAATAAATTAAGGACCAAGTGCCCCGAGCCAAATGCCATTTTTTGCCCAAAATGAACTTTATCTTTCACTGTTGTTATGTTGTTTGACATGCTTTTAATTGTGGTTAGTAGTTATAGTCTTGAACATTATTCCTTTGGGATAATAATGGTTTGAATGGCATGTGCACTTATTTGGAAATTGGCTGAGACACCATTTAAATTGAGGTTTAAGTTTTTAACCTGTTCGCCTTCATTAAAAACAACCACAACTATGGATTCATCTTGATTTTTAGCCGCTGTCACCATCAATGAATCGTCAGCTTTTTGCACATCAAATACTTTAGCGCCAGGCCTCATATACTTGCTAAAATGTGCCATGGTATAATAAATTGGCGTAAAGTAGACTTCGTCGATATCTGGATCGACTATCACCGGCGCCACGCACCAATTTTCAAACCAGTTTGGTCCACCTTGCTTATCCAATACCATATTCCAATCAATCCAACCATCAACCCAATTATTAAGTGATCCAATAATATCTCTCGCGTAACGATTTACTGGAGCATACTTAGGATGTAAATGTTTTTGATCGTCTGGTGCCCAATCCCAGCCCCAATCCGTAGCCTCTTTGCTCCAGTACCATGCGTCATCTTTCCATTTTGGAATCTCTGAGTCTACGCATCCTTCAGTTTCAATGAGATATTTATTTGGTGCTTTATGATATGCATATTGTAAATCCTCAGGAAAATAATCATAGGTGCTTTCATACCAATGAATCGCGGTACCGGCATAATATTTTGATGACGCTTCATCCTTAAACATCACATCTACCCATTCTTTTAAGCCCGCTCTATTTTGATCATAACCAAGAATATTAACACTACTCCTTCCTTCGGTTTCTAGTTTTGGTCCAAGATGATTTTGTACAAAATCTGTTTCTTCTTCTGGTGAAAAGTGCATACTTTCCCAATTATCTCCATTTCCGTGGGGCTCATTTACCGGTGTTAGACCCCATATGTCAATCCCTTCAGCCTCATATGCTTCCAAATATTTCGTAAAATATAAGGCAAAAGCATCATAATACTCCGGTAATAGTTTACCCCCTACAAAATGGTTATTATCTTTCATCCAAGGTGGAGCCGTCCATGGCGATGCAATAATATTAAACCCTTCTTTAGAAATTGCCATGGCATCTTTGATCATAGGAATTAAGTCATCTCGATCTTCATCAATAGAAAAATTCTGCAAAGTTAAATCACCTGCATCTGGTGCATACGTGTAATTATTTAATGAAAAATCACATGATGCTATATGCGTTCTAGTAAGCGAATAACGAGCACCTTCCTCTCCAAAATATGCTTGTAATATTTTATCCCTATTAGGCTTGCTCAATCTATTTAGTAAGTAAGCCGAAGATTCAGTAAAGGACCCTCCAAAACCAGTGATAATTTGACGTGTTGAATCAGGAAATAACTCAATTTTTACACTACTATCATTGTCGTCTTTTGAAAAAGACTCAAGTTTTGTTAATTTATTTCCATCTGCAGAAGTTTCGTAAACTTCAACATGTAATTGATTCGATGCATTTTTACAACTCATAACAAAAACCATTACAAAAAGTGAGATATTTAAAATGTTTGCTTTCATTAGTTTTGATTCTGACTTAAATAAATTTCTTTTACGACATTAAATGTTTCTTTCTTATTTCTATGAATATCTACAATACCCCAATATTCTTCATTTGGAACTCTATCAAATGGAACCCCACTCCCTTCTGGTGCCCAACCACCAACATCTTGGATATCATTTGCACCTGCTTTCCACCAGCCATCGGTAAATTGAAATAAAGTTGCGCCTGAACAAATTCCATTACTACTAAATGTTTGTTCCAAAATTATTTTATTAGCCTCTGCCTGAGCTTTCTGATTTTCGCCTTGTGCATATCCTTCTGCTGCTATCGCCATATAACTATCGCCTCCAACTTCTGAAAAATACATCGGTTTAGTACTTATTGCTTCCCATTGAGGAAAAATCGACTTAGGATCAACCATGCGATATACATTCATTCCCCAGACATCTATATTTGGACTCATGGACAATGCTAAATCATCTGGCAAATCGCCATGTGCTGTTGTTACTAGATGATTTGGATCATTTTCATGGATAACTGCCGCAGCATTATTCATAGCCGTGTACCAATTTTTTAAATCACCATCAAACCATTCTGGGTGATAATTGTATTCGTTCCCCAATTCCCACATTAAAATGGCATCGTGATTTTTATAAGAATTAATATAATTCAAGAAGTTCCCAGAACGTATATTGTATTTATCATTTGGATCATTATAGCCGAATCCAATAATAACTTTCAATCCTGCTGCATCTATTTTATCTAGAACCTTAACATCATCAATTGGTGTGTAAACGCGTATTGTATTAATACCCGCTTCAACCATTAGGTCAAGATCTTGATCAATATTTTCAAAACTCCTCTTATCACTCCCAATAGGTACAGGATGATAACATATGCCTTTGATGATATATGGATTACCTTTTACGAGTAATTGCCTATCAGAAACAGATACAGAATGGCTCTGACATGATATCATTGACATGCTAATAAACAAAAGTAAGTATAAAGCAATTCGTCTCATTTTTTAATCATTAATTAAGTCAGCTATAGTATGTGGTACTAATACGTCTTCCATAAGCTCCTCATAATTGCCATTATAAGTTTTAGTTATTGGATTACCATTTCTTGTTAAACCATCAAAAACACCTTGATCTACTAGATCCCAAAGTGCATATTTTGCCTTTCCGTCAATAGTAAACAAACCAAAGTGATTTTCTGATCCTAGTGGGTTTTCTCCATCTTTCCAATTTTCATCAAATGCTTGAAAGAAAAAACATGACAAGCCAGCTTGATTTGTCCAATCTCTAATATGTTTGTAATAAAGCGCTGCCTTATATTCATCTGTAGCTTTAGATCCATTTTCTCCATATAAATCATTTGAAACACTAGCCCAGCCAGATTCTCCAATGTGTATTTCCTTATCAATACCTAAACTATCTAAATATGATTTTACGCCATTATATTGTGAGATGGCATAGTTTTTAGCCCGCAACATTGCCGCATCAACTTTTTCAATATCAGTGTCATACTCTGCAGTATCATTTAGCCAATAATCTGGCGTATAATGCGTGTCATGGTAAGCATAGGTGTGCATTGACACATAATCTACAGCTTTAATTAAATTGACTAAATCCTCAGTTTGATAAACTTTATCACCACCACCCCAAGACGCAAAATTATCAGAACTCGTAATCCATAAATCTTTAGGTAATTCTCCCGATTTTTTTAATTCTTGTAAATAATTTACCCATTTTAAAATCACTTGAGGGCGTACAAAATAATTCGTAGCCCAATGTATCATGGCTTCATTACCTACCGCTAAGATTTTAACAATGTCTGGATATTCTTTGGCCAAAATAATAGCTCTTTCAATTTCTCCTGCGTTTTGCTCACTTTCAACCTCATGATTTGGTACATGGTCGGTCCAAGCGTTTTCGCAATCAATCCAAGCACCTAGCATAACATACATCTCAAAATCAGGATCTTCCTGTTTTAGTTCTCTAATTGCTTTCAAAATATTTGAAGCTTGTGCCAACTGAACATTATAGGTTCGCAGTATGCCAATTCCAATTGCCGCAAGCAATTTCATGTCTTCCTTTAATTCAGCAATAGTTGGCTGAGTATCACGAGTATTACTCCGATAACCACCGTATGAAATTGCTAAATAATTAGGATTACCAAGAATATCTTTTGCGGACATATATTTTTGTGGCTGCATTGGTTGTGCTTTATGGTGTTCGTTTTTACACGAAAACATTAGTATAACAGCCAAAATTAGGGTGATGTTAAACTTTGTTTTCATTTATATTTTATTTTAAGATATCTTTTTTAATACTAACCTTTAGGAGTTTTAACGTTCCTGTTCTTTTAAATATCTCGTCACTAGTTTGAGCATCAATTATTAAACTATCAATTTTCTTAATAGAATTATCATAATTAAAGACTTCAATACCATTTGTATCTGCTAATTCATAAATAACAGGGAGTTGACAATAGGTAAAAGCTAGAGTGTTTTTTGATAATTCTACAGATTCTTGTTGTTGATTAATATTGATATACCTAAATGTTTTTTCTTCATTTAAAAATTCACTCTGTCTTAATAAACAAGGATAAAACTGAAGTTTACCGTTGTCTACAAATACGCCAAGTTCACCAAAACGACATAAAATATCTTCTTTCACTTGCCCTGTCATTCCTGGTTGTTGAGCACCTTTGCCAGCTGGCGTGTGCGAATATGGATCCGTTGGAAATGCCCCATACAATTTTGGCGGCTTATGTACACCAATTCCCGCATGAATCTCGTAATAATGATCCAATAACTTACCTACTATTTCTGAACTCTGATTATTCTTGATTGCTTTAAGGCAACTCTCCTGAACACTTAAAAGCAGTTTAGAAACCATGTGCCAATATATAGACCCAAGGCCTTCATAGCCATAAAACGTACCCGAACGACCCGTGAATGATTTATGGTCAAAAATAGATTCAAAAATCTCGAGCACTAAACTTGATTCGGTTTTTACAATCGCACTATATTTCGTTAGTTTGAGCACATTTAAGGCGTCACTCAAATCATTGGCATTTTTAAAATTGCCATTAAAATGAAATTGTCCTTTTATGTCTTGTTCAATAATCTGAGTGTTTTTATCAGCTACTAAAGCCTTTAGAAGTGTTGATTGTGCTACCAGCGTTTCGGGAATCGTATTTCTATTAATAAAATTAGGCAACTCTTTGTTTGGATATAACAAATAACTGTATTGATCTTCTCTAAATAAAGCACTTTGCTTCATTGCATCCAAAATCTCTAGAGCTTTGGTAGAAGATAAATATTTAGAACTTAAAACCGCAACCTGACCTTCTAGCATTTCATTTAAAAAAGAAATTTTAGCAGATTTATCATTAATAGTAATTAAGTTATAAGCATGAAATAAATTGTCATCCCTTCTGTTAGCCCGAATAGCATGCTCCAAATGGGCAATACTTGTATTTACAAAATCTTTTAAGCTATTAAGAGTGATCTCCGTTTTACGTCCTGAAAAAGCATTATTATAGATTTTATTTCTGTAATCACTTGCGGCTTTAAGTAAAGGCTTTAATACTTGCATGCGCTGCTCATCATTAAAACTACCAGACAATTGGTTCTCATGAGTTTTTAAAGTATCATAAACTGTATTATAGAATGCAACCAACTCTGTAGACACTTCAAATGACTCTTCTTTTGTGTCTTCAAAAACTGTTTGAAAAAAATCAAGGAAACGACGCAAATAGTAAAGAGTTACCATTGAAACCCCATTTCCTACCAGTGCATTATTGGCATCATTCCATTCAGGGCGTTGAGTATTCATCCAAATTCCGGTTTCAGGAATAAAATTTGAAAGCTTAGCCAACGTTGTCGCCAATATTTTTTCAATAAAATTTACTTTAACAATAAACCTATTTTCATCTCTAAGCAAAGCGCCATCCGCTCCCAGCTCTAATCGTTCTTTCCTGATTTTTTCATCGAGCTGTTCGTCAAACTCAATAGTATCTTTTGGATTAGCAATAATACTTTTATAATCTTTTATTCTGTAAGGAACATTGGCGTATACAAAAAGGTCTGCGTTAAAATAGCCTTGTAGTTTACCAGGTTTATGTTTCTCGATAAATTCTAAAAACTTAAGAAGATATATTATTTGATGATCTCCCCAATACCCAATATAGGACCAAGGGTCATCTGGTTCAATAGTTTCCCAATCAAAACCATCTTTTGTTACCCGGTAAGGGTTATAGCCATCGAAGGTTGTTGCATTTAAAAATTTATGAATCATGCTTTCAACGAACTCAGGAAACGATAATGCTAAAGCCTCCCAGTTTTGAAAAATATCACGCCAATTGCCTTCATAATCTAATATTTTAGAACCATCTACCTCACTCCTAGTATTAATAGAAAATTTATTCCAAGGACGACTTGGGTCACCATGCCGTCGACTAAACCTTAGAGGCATATATTCTAAACACAAACGTCTAAAGTTTGGGTCATGACTCTTATTTGCTATATCCCGCAGTTCAAAAAGTGTAAATGTTATAGATAATTCATTAATGATTAACTCATTATTTCTGGCCACCTTTTTATTCGCTTTTAAAATATAATTAATAAAATCACCTTTCTCAATTTGGTAATTATTATCAAAAATACCCCCACGCATTATATTGAATAATGTATTAGAGAAATGTCTAGTATCCCTAAATTTATCTTTGGTTAATTGAATACCATCTGAAGACCCATTTAGTGAAATTAAACGTTGTGTCCCAAAGTCAATATTTTCTTTTACTTTTTTAAGCAGCTCATTATCTTCTTTAATACTTTTAGATAACGCTGCAATTTCAGAATGGTTTTGATTCACATTTGCGACAATCATCCATTTCTTTTCTTCTTTTGGGCTTAATTCTAATGAATAGTTTATAAAGTAAGCGCCTTTCTCTGCTTTTACATCGACTTCTTGTTGAATTTGTTGGTGATTTCTAAAAGCCTTTAACTGCAATGATGACAGCAAGTATTTTGGTTCCTCTAACCCTAACGACCACACAACATTGGCTTTTAAGGCTTCACTAGGCTCAGCTTTATCTACAATAATTGCACTTAATGCATAAATACCTAATCCCGTAAATTCTTCAAGTTCACTGCGTTTATAAGCATCGACCAAATTACTACTCTGGTTTTGTAAATCGCTTCCTACCCCACATGGAAGTATATTTTGCAAACCATCTAAAAGTGAGATGTCCATTGCAATTTCATTCTGATTAATAAGTGTTGATTCTTTTACAAACCCATAACGATTGCTTGAACTCCATTTATATCTAAAGGTAAGTTGAAGATCATGATTGACCTCTTCGAAAATAATTTTATTACCATACTCATTTTTGTATAGATTTCTAGTGGTCCGATATAGTCCTTCATAACGATCTGAAAAAGGCTCCCATATATGAGATTTATCAAATTTATGTATTATAAAAATCGATTTACTCCCAGTAATATCAGCCGATTCAGTAATTTTATCGTCAGTATAATAAGGGAATAACGAATATTCAGCATTTTTTCTTCCTGCTGTTAATCCTCCATTACTTGAAATAAACATCCAGTGGTTAGAATCACTTACTATACTCATAAAAAATGAGCGCATTCCATCACTGTTTGAAATTTTGAAATAGTTTTCGTTATCGATTTTTACAAAATCGATATTAGTATCGTTGTTCAATATGCTATTTTTTGTCAAATTCATTAATAGTATTGTCTGTCGTTAAAAAAGGGTGTAAAGCAATATGACAGTACAACCCTTTTTTGTGTTAATAGACATTAATCAAATAATTCTTATTGGTAAACTCTTACGTAATCAATTTCCATAATACCCGAACTAAAATTAGGATCAATGGTACCACCCAAAGAACCTCCTAAAGCAACATTTAGTATTATAAAAAAATCATGATCAAATGGTAAACTTGGATTTAGATCAATCGAATAATATTCTACGTCATCTATAAACATTTTAATGTATGTTTCAGTCCATTCTGTTGCATATACATGGAAAGCAGTCGTTGACGTCGGATTACTTGTAGTAAGCCCGTAACTAGCAGTACTAGCATCACTAGGGTTTTGCCAATGACACGTCGCTAGTATCGTGTTTTTATCCCAGCCAGTTTGTTCCATAATATCAAGTTCGCCACAGGCAGGCCATCCAACAGTAGGAAAATCAGCTCCAAGCATCCAAATTGCAGGCCAGGTTCCTTCTGTACTCGGTAACTTTGCTCGCACTTCAACTTTGCCGTAAGTAAAATCGAATTTTCCTTGTGTTTTAATTCTTGCAGAAGTATATGCAGAACCTGAAAAATTTTCTTTTTTAGAAATAATTTTCAAGACCCCATCTTCTGCGACCACATTTTCTAATCTATCCGTATAATATTGGGATTCACCATTTCCCCATCCTCCTGCTCCAATATCATAACCCCATTTTGAAGCGTCTAGACTCCCATCCTCATCAAATTCATCAGACCAAATAAGTTGAACCTGACCATTATCAACAAATACAACTACGGTTTCAAATGTACTTATGCTATTCCCAGTACTAGAATGCGCAAAGGCACTAATTAAATAGCTATTTGTTCCTGTTTGTGTCACTGTTTTTGAAAAAACACCACTAACATTCTCAACTATAGGGTCACTATCAACTCTAAACCCAAATTTATCAGCATTAGTTGCAGATATATTAATGTTAATTTGACCACTACCGTCTCCATTCGGATTGCTCGAATCTAAACCAACGACTTCTACTGTTAAAACAATATTTGTTGGTATAATACTATCGTCAATTGGTGGCTCAAAATCATCAGATTCACTGCTAGAACAAGAAATCATCGGTATTGTAATCAACAACAATACAAAACTGAAAACCCTCTTTTTTAGTATTCTATTCAAGGCGCTACTATTATTTTATTATTGCGTATAATTAGTCGTTCGGATTGTCCGTTTGATATCTACAATACCAAGCAAAATCAGAATTAGAACTGTCCGTCATTCTAACAAATAAGGTGCTTTCTGTGATTTCTATTATTTCTACAGAAAATACAGCAACATACCATGACATAAAACCTCCATCTGAAAAATTTAAAGTTGTACCTCTATAATCCCCATCAATAGTAGCAGTTGATGAAGACGGCGACATCGAAACATTTTTAACTCCAACAAGTGTGGGTGCAACAGCTATTCCATGACAAGTATCTCCTGCAACCCCTATGGAAGCGGCAAAATCTCCTGGTGTATATGCTCTTTTTACAGTTTGTTCCATGGTTAAACCACCATCGCTATTTTGCGTAAAAACAAATTCTGCATCATACATGCATAATTTGTCTGAGAGCCATGGATCCGCAGTAAAATATTGTGAATAAGTATGCTCATTGCCAGGTCTAGGATTATTAGGTCCTAGGCCAATGTTTCCAACTTTATCGGCAGCCCAATACCAAGTCTTACTATTTCCTAAACCGCCACTTAGAAAATCTCTCGCTTCTTGATCTTCAAAGGAACTGAACACCTCAACATTAATTGTAGACGTACTAGAAATTCCTCCTGTTCCAGAAGCTATTACAGTAACGACATAACTATTCAGTCCTGTTACACTAAATCTATGTGAAATATTTCCAGTGGCTGAAACAGCAACATCTGTTCCATCACCAAAATTATAGCTATATGTTATTGCATTTTCTGAAGTTGTTTCAAAATTTACAAATCCAGAACCATCGCCATTTGGATTATCTGCATCTGCTCCCACTATTTGAGCAGAAATAGACACATTACTTGGCGTAACAAGTTCTCCAAAAACATAGTCATCATCTTGACAGCTAGTTACAAGTGCCAAAGAAAGAAAAAACCCTAATATATATTTTATATTTTTCATCGTATATGATTTTATATTTAATACCTTTTTTATTTATTTAATCAATTAGCGTAAAATCATCAAAGTAATATACCAATCCATCTCCTGCGACACCAAAATCAAAGAATATTACAGCTTTAGTATAATCAGCAGCTGGTGCAGCACTAAAATCATAAACTAATTCTTCCCAAGAGTTAGTAACTGTTGAATTCATATCAACTTCAAATGTGATACTGGCATCCGCATTTTCTATTTTAAGTTTTACTACAGCTCCTGCTTTTGGCGACCACGTTTTTATACTAATATTTTTATAGGTATCTAAATCTAACGATTCAACTTCAAAAAATAATCCTGCCCATACTTCTGCACCAGCCGTCTTCTCAAATTGACCTACACTTGCAGTCACATTACCTAAACCTGAAGGTAAGTCATCTAATGCAATCACCCCTGCAGCAGCATTTCCAAATGCTCCTACATCAGGTGCGGTGCCTTCAAAATCTTCATAAACGGCAGGTGGCGTTCCGTTATTCCATAATTGCAGATCATCAAAGTAATAGGTGGTATCATCCCCTGATACTCCAAAATCAAAAAACAGCACCGCCTTTACATAATCAGCAGCAGGTGCATCACTAAAGTCATAAACTAAGGTCTCCCATGAATCCGTAACATTAGTGTTCATATCAACCTCATGGGTAATGCTTGCATCAGCATTTTCAATTTTAAGTTTGACAACGGCGCCAGCTTTTGGTGACCAAGTTTTCACACTCATCTTATTATAAGTTGCTATATCTAATGAAGCGACATCAAAAAACAAGCCGGCCCAAACTTCCGCTCCTGCCGTTTTATTAAATTGACCAACGCCATCGGTAACATTACCTAATCCTGAAGGTAAATCGTCTAGAGTAATAATTCCTGCACTTGCATTTCCAAAAGCGCCTATTCCCGGATCTGCGCCATTAAAATCTTCAACATTTAATTTTTCAAATGATCCTGACACACTTGCAACTTGAGTAAGATTATCAATATAAAATGTCCAATCACTACTGCCGTCGCCTACCGTTCCAAAATCAAAAAACAAAACGATTTTTTGATATGTCTGGCCTACATCAATAGCACTTAAATCGAATACTACTTGTTCCCAAGCACCGTTACCTACCGATGTAGTCTCAGCTTCAATAAAAATACCACCATCATCTAGATTCTCCATTTTTAGTAAAATTTTACCACCTGGTCTTGGAGACCAAACATCCATCTTAAAAAACTTCTTGGTTGAGAAATCTATGGGAGCTGATGTTGTTATGACACTTCCTGCCCATACTTCAGGTGCATTTTTAATAATTTCTCCAACTTTAGCTGAATCATTTCCATTTGGATCGGGGTTATCAATAACTGCAGTTGAAACGCCTCCAAATCCAATAAAACTACTTGCATCAAAAACCTCAAAATCAATTGGTAATTCTACAGGCGAAGAAATGGTTACAACCTGTATTAATTCTGTTGTTTCTGTACCTCCACTTAAAGCAACCACTTTAACATTGTAATCACCTACCCCGGCATATTCATTGCTAACGGTTTCTCCAATTTGCATTGGTGTAGGCTCTTCATCTACATTTGATGTATCAAAGTATACTAAAAACGAAGCTGCCAAATCTGCTGTAGCTGACACATTAACTACAAATGGGTTAGAAGGATCAATTTCAGTTGTTATTAATAAATTCTCAGGAGCTTTAAAAGAAACAACCAAATCTTGCGTAACCATAGTTCTTAAATCTGTAATTCCAATTGCCTCTATACCAATAGTGTAATTACCTTCGATATAACTATGTTGAATACTTTCTCCTTGTTTTACAGTTACTGCTTCTTCTGAATCGTCGCCCAAAGTTATATTGTAAATTAAACCACCTTCAGAGTTAGGCGTTATGGTTACTAATCCTGTATTATCTTGTGTTATTAAAAACTGTGCAGACACATTTTCTGGTGCAGTCACATTATCAATAAAACTCAAATCATTATCGTCTTTAGTACAACTAAAACAAAGTACTAAAGATAAACTAAGTATATATTTTAATATTTTCATATCTAATTTTATTAATTTTAATATCCTGGATTATTACTCCATCGGTTTCCTGTCAATACTATTTCTTCAATTGGTATTGGAAAAAGCTCATGTTTTCCTGATTGAAATCCAGGAATAGCTTGAGCTGCTCTACCTGTTCTTACTAAATCAAAAAACCGATGTCCTTCACCAAACAACTCAACACGACGCTCTTTTAATATGTCATTTGTTAAATTTGCTCCTGAAGTCGTAACATTTTGTAATAATGCTCTATTTCGTACTTCATTTAAATAATCTTGAGCTCTTGCATCATTAATGCCACCTCTATTTAAAGCTTCTGCTGCCATTAATAAAACATCGGCATACCTAACCGCTCTATAATTATCAGGGTTTGTAAGGGCCGCGTCCGAAATATTTAAATCACCCAACCTGGCCATTATTTTTCTATTAAAATATCCGGTCTGCTCATAGCCGGCTGTTTCATCGTAAGAAGAGCCTGGATTATCCGCAATATATTGTTCTATATCTAGTATTGAATATTCCAATCTTAAGTCGCCAGGTTCAAACGCATCAACCATTTCTTGCACGGGCACATTAAAACTATAACCGCCGTCAAATTTTCCTGAAGCATCAACAAATCCACGTGGCCCATTAAAGTATGAGGCATAATTACCTTCAAGACATTGGAAACAATCATAACTACCACCATCAACATCAGAATACTGAACTTCAAAAACCGATTCTATATTATTTTCATTATAGCGTTCAAATAAATCTGGATATTCGTCTGACGTTAATAAACGATAAGGACCGTTATTAATTAAACTTTCTAACACCGTAGCAGATTCAGCAAACTTATCTTGATATAAATACACTTTCCCTAACATAGCTTCTGCTGCACCTTTTGTAACTCTACCAGTCTCACTTTGAATATATGATAAATTTTCAATAGCAAACTTTAAGTCTGATTCAATTAGTGCATATACGTCTTCCTTTGGCGCTCTATCAATATTAAACTGATCCCCAAATTGGATGCGTTTATCAATAGCCAATGGCACATCACCCCACCATTTTACTAATTGAAAATAATAATAAGCTCTTAAAAATCGTGTCTGTGCTAAAACACTTGTTTTTTCAGGAAAATCCAAATTATTTTGAAACTCCATGATATAGTTACAACGGTTAACCGCTTCATACATCCATTGCCACATGGTTCTTAATCCGCCATCACTTTGACCTACAGGTGAATGAATCATATCATCAATTTGCTGTATATAAGGTGAATCTGTTGCACTCTCGCCACCACACAAAGTGTTATCTGAAGCAATCTCGGCATATTGAACAAACTTAGATGTTGTTTGCAAATAATCATAGGCAGCAGCTAATGCATCTTGATAATCCTTTTCTGTATTGAAAAAATTCTCAGAGTTTTGATCTTCTGAATCCACATATACAAAATCATCGCTACAAGATGTAACTATAAGACCAGTAAGTATGAAATATAAAAATTTTAAATTTTTCATAATTTTTTTATTAAAATTTAACGTTAACACCTAATATAATTGTACTTGCAATTGGATAAAAACCTTGATCAATCCCTCCTCCAATAGGAGCTCCAGTTCCAGCAGTTGGATCATAACCGCTGTATTTAGTTAATGTAACTAAATTATTACCCGATACATAAATCCTAAATTTATCTAATTTTGAGTTTTCATTTTTATTTAAAAATGTATACCCTAATTGAACATTTTGTAGACGAAGAAAAGAGCCATCTTCTACATAAAAGTCAGAGAAAACCGTATTAGAGGTAGCTCCAATTGACGCTCTAGGTATGGAATTACTTGTTCCAGGACCAGTCCAACGTCCTAAATAAGAATTAGGCTTATTAACTAATCGTTGATTACGCTCATAATTACGCACAATGTCATTTCCTAATGATGCAAATGCATACGCGGCAAAATCCCATTGCTTATATTCAAATGATAAATTAAGACCCATAGTTGTAGAAGGTAAAGGATTACCAAGATCTACCCTGTCATCCAAATCAATGGTACCATCGCCATTTTGATCTACAAATTTTATATCACCTGGTTGCGGAGCTATATCTGTTACCGCAGCAGCATCAATTTCGTCTTGAGTTTGAAAAATACCGTCTGTTTGATATCCAATAAAATAACCTAAAGGATAACCCGCTTCCATTCTTGAAATTGCGGGTTGAGATATTCCAAAACTTCCACCTTCAAGATATTCGCCTTCACCACTAACCGATAATACTTCATTTTTTATTGCCGTTACATTGTAGCGTATACTATATTTAAAATTATCTGATACATTATCTGTATACCCTATTGCAAATTCAAAACCTTTATTTTCAACTACACCTGCATTTACAACTGGAGATGCACCTGTACCTAATAAACCAGATACATTAGGCGATACTAATAAATCTTCTGTCCTTCTGTTAAAGTAATCTGTTGTAATATCAAATTTATTATCTAAGAATCGTATATCTAATCCAATATCCAGTGTTTTTTGTTTTTCCCATTTAATTAATGGGTTCGCAATTGGGCCACTAGCGACACCAAAATATTGATTTTCTTCACCTGTACCACCAAAGAAATAAGTGCCTTCACCATTTAATAAGGATACAAATCGATAATCTGGTATTCTATCATTTCCTAAAATACCATAGGATGCTCTCACTTTTAATAAATCAATAAAGCTACTATCATTTAAAAAATCTTCTTCAGATGCCAACCAACCAACTGATCCAGATGGAAAGTAACCAAATTTATTCCCAGGTCCAAACCTAGTTGAACCATCTCTACGGATTACAGCAGATAATAAATATTTTCCCTTGTAGTCATATTGTAGACGTGCAAAATAAGATAATAATCTACCATCAAATTTTGGATTACTCCCTCGTTCTTCGTAAATATCTCTGACATCTGACGCCAATGCAATACTCGCATATGCAACATCATTATTAATAATATCAGACCCCGTTTTTCCAGACATGACACCAGTAGTTTTAAAAACCGATGTTCCTAAAAGTACATTAAGGTTATGTGCATCATTAAAGGTGTTCTCATACTTTAAAAAAGCATCAAATGTATAATCCCTAAATATATTAAAGCCCTCAAAAACACCACTTCTCACGGTATTTTGAACTTTTCCAATACCATAAAAATCAATAGGGTCAAAAGAAAAGTTATCCACTTCAGCATAATTAAATTGAAAATTCGCCTCAGCGGTAAAATGATCTAAGAAATTATAGGACAAACCACCAAATCCATTAAGTTTCATAACCTTACTCCTATTATAGGTATTTTCCATTTGAGCAATAGGATTAATAACTTCGCCACCTAGGCCATTGGCAAGGCTAAAGTTTCCGTTTTCGCCTCTTACCGATAAATTAGGTGCCATATTCAAGGCATTAAAAAGCACTGATCCTAAATTATTTTCTGGAAGCCCTCTTTTATTAGTTCTGGTCAATGTAAGGCCAGATTTAAATTTGAAATTTTCTAAGAAATCTAGATTATAACTTGCACTATTGGTAAATCTTGTGAAATTAGATTTGTTGCCTCCAACGATTCCGTCTTGTGTTAGAAAAGAACCACTGTAAGAGTAAGATGACTTTGCTCCCCCGCCTCTAAAAGAAACATTGTAATTATATATAGGAGCCGTTTCAAAAACTTCATCTTGCCAATCTGTGCCTGCACCTAAATTTGATACATTAGCAAATGGTGGTGCTAATCCACCACTAGCATAGGCTTCATTAACATAAAGCGCATACTCCGTTGCGTTTAGCACAGGTAATTTTCTTGTTGTTTGCTGAAACCCAGCATAGGCGCTAAACTCAACAGTTAAGGGCATCTCTTTACGACCAGTTTTGGTTGTAATCAAAATAACTCCGTTTGCTGCTCTAACGCCATAAATACCAGCTGTGGCATCTTTTAATATATTCATACTAGCAATATCATTCGGATTAACGACACTCAAATCCTCAACAACATTGCCATCAACTAGAATTAAAGGTCTACTATCTCCATTTGTTGAGACACCCCTTATACTAATAGTTGAAGCGGCACCTGGTGAACCGGAATTAGAGACGACGTTAACACCTGCAACTTGTCCTTGTAACGCTTGTTCAATACGCGTTGGGTTTAGTTTTTCTATAGTTTCCTCTGAAACAATACTAACTGCCCCCGTTATTTCTTTTTTCCGTTGGGTTCCATAACCAATTACAACAACTTCATCCAACATAGCTATATCTGGAACCAATTGAACATTTAATACTTCATTTGAGTTAACAGCTACCTCATAAGTTAAATAACCTACATAACTAAAAACAAGTATACTCCCGTTTGGAACACCTTTGATAGTAAAATTGCCATCAAAATCAGATATTTCCCCTTGAGCTGTATTCTTAATTAGAATGTTAACACCTGGAATTGGTATGCTACTTTCTTTATCAATTACAGTTCCCGTAATGTCAAGATTTTGTGCATTAAGTTGTACACAAAATATAATCGCAAAAAATGCGCAAATTTTCAGTCTCATAAATGTTTGTTTTGCATTTGTGATAAAACTATAGGATTTTATTGCGAATTCTGTAATTAATACCACAACAAAAAATATACATTGCAAAAATATAGGTGTTTTTTTGACATTTTCACAATTTAGCCCCTGTAAATGCTAAGATTAAAGGATTAGCATAAACATGTTTTTAAATGTTAAAATTGTTTAAAAAAGTACAATGTTGTGTTAATGTATGGGTGAATTACGGTGTTGTTGTACTGTTACAACTCCAAAATATAGTTTGTTAGACTTGATTCGTGAGGTAAATTCATTTTTTTTCGCAATCTATATCTTTTAACTTCTACACTTCTTGATGAAATATTAAGTAATGGAGCAATCTCTTTGGAAGATAAATTAAGTCTTAAATATGCACATAATTTTAGATCATTAGGTGTTAGAGCTGGATGCTTTTCTTTTACCTTATTAAGAAATCCTTTATCTGCATTATTAAATGCTTCTTGAAAAAATTTCCAATCATCAGTATTATTTAAATTTTTATCAATGATTTTTACGACATGCTTTAAATTATCTTCTTGGTCTACACTTTTTAATTCTTCCTTAATTTTATTCAGAAATTCATTTTTCTTAATTAAACTCATCGTTGAAATCGCCAACTCTCTATTTTTATTTTCTATATCTTGTTTAAGTTGTTCATTCCTAAAAGTCATGCGCTGCTGCTCATTTTCCAACTTTTCCAATTCTAATTCTTGCTGTGATTGCATCATTAAGCGCTCTCGTTGTTTTTTATAATAGCTCTTATAGAAGGTATGCGTTAAAAATAAAATTATAATGACACTTATACCGTATATCAAAATCATGAGATTTGATAAATACCAAGGTTTTTCAATTACAAAACTATAAGATGCTTCATTAGTAATAACATTCCCAACTCTGGCTCTAACATTAAAAGTGTAATCCCCAGAGGGCAAGTTTCTAAATGAAGCCATACTAGATTGGTCCCATGAACTCCATTGCTCATAGATCCCATCTAATTTGTATTGGTATTCAGCTATAAAGTACTTATCATATTCTGTGACATTATAATTAAAACTGATATTATTTTCCTTGTTTTTAAAATTATCATTGATAGTTTTATCTATCAGTTGACTCGGTTCATTTAAGGACTTTTTAGCAATCACATTGATTTCAATTGTATAATCTTTTTCTTTAATTTTATCTATATCAATAATTAAAAAGCCTGAAGACGTTCCAAACAAATATTTTTGATCCTCAAGATGTAATAAATTTTCATAACCTATCATGTTATCTCTTAACACATTAGGAATTGCTATTCTATGCAATTCAAGAGCTGTGCTAAGACCGCTAGGTTCTAAATAATTAATCCCTTCCTTGGTGAAAGCCCATAACTTATTAGATGATTTTATTGAAATAAGTTTTCCTGAAGTATAATTTTGATTCTCAAATAATTTACTGTAAATCGAATCTTTTTTGAAGCTATCCGTATTATAATGGTATTTATAAACGCCTTCCTGAGAAGTATATAACACATCATTATTATATTCAATCAAACTCGAATGCAATTCTTTTGTTAAACTTTGATGATTCGAGATTTCTTTAACGCTTAATAAATTAGAGTCCACTTTTAAATTAAACATGCCTTTATATTCATGACTCACTAATATTCGATCTTTAATCTTTGAAAAATATTTTGAAGAATTATTAAAACCTTCAATTTTATTTCTAAATCGCCAAGCCCCACTATCCTTTTCCAAGATATTTAATCCATTATAACTCCCAAGTAATAATAAATTTTCTTGCTCTTCAATTTCTTGGATATCCCAAGTTCCCGGTATACCGTTAATTTTACTAGCTTTAGTATCACTAATTATAAATGCACCTTCATTATGACCACAAAATAAGGTGCCATCAAATTTAACAAGTTGCCAAACCTGACCCTGTGTTCCCTCAATAAATTGAAACTTTGCATTATCATTAATCCCCTTATAAAACAAACCTTGGTTTGTGCCTAAATACAAGTTGCCATTATGAATCGCTGAAGTATATACCCTACCAATGGTGCCGTTTTCATCATTATAATTACTAAATGCTGACATCGCATTAATACAATTGATACCTTTATCTAAGCCCAACCAAATGTTCTGATCTAAATCTTCAAACAAAGACAACACCGTATTATTACTTAACCCATTAGCATTATCAATTTGATATTCAACTTCACCTTTCTTATTTAGGATAATCATGCCATTTGAAATCGTACCCAATACAAAGTTTCCGTTCCTTAATTTAATACTATTATAAACACTTATTTCATCCAACAGTTTAGAAGATACTGCCTGCCATTTGGACACATTGCTGTTTTCATATTTAAAAAAGCCTAACTCTCTTGTTTGTATCAAAAGATTATCTTGTTGCCCAAATATTCCAACCACTTCATTCTCCTTAAAAGTTATATCTGAAGTCACCAAATAGGCTTCACCATTTTTTATACCATAAATCCCATTATTTATTTTTTGAAAATAAATTGTTCCG
>JAGSHF010000048.1 GCA_023954685.1 Flavobacteriaceae bacterium
CAAATTGCATGGCCAGAAGAACCTAATGTGTTGTTTGAGGCATTATTAGGAAAATGGGCTCCTGACGGAGTTATGGATGCAGATATTTATTTGGCATTGGTGACTATTCATGGTACCATCATGGTATTCTTTGTACTTACTGCTGGTTTGAGTGGTACGTTTAGTAATTTACTTATTCCGTTGCAAATTGGAGCGCGCGATATGGCCTCGGGATTCTTAAATATGGTATCATATTGGTTATTCTTTTTATCAAGTGTAGTCATGATTTTGTCACTTTTTGTTGAAGCAGGACCGGCAGCAGCAGGTTGGACTATTTATCCACCATTAAGTGCATTGCCACTAGCGCAAGGTGGTTCAGGTATGGGTATGACGTTATGGTTGGTATCTATGGCTATCTTTATTGCATCTTCATTATTGGGATCTTTAAATTACATCGTTACGGTGATAAACTTGCGTACTAAGGGAATGTCTATGACAAGACTACCTCTAACTATTTGGGCATTCTTTGTAACTGCTATAATTGGTGTGGTATCGTTCCCAGTTTTATTATCTGCAGCTTTATTACTGATTATGGATAGAAGTTTTGGAACATCATTCTTCTTGTCGGATATATTCATACAAGGTGAAGTTTTACATTACCAAGGAGGTTCTCCGGTACTATTTGAACACTTATTCTGGTTCTTAGGTCACCCTGAAGTATACATTGTATTATTACCAGCATTAGGAATCACATCTGAAGTTATTGCAACAAACTCCCGTAAGCCAATCTTTGGATATCGTGCCATGGTTGCGTCAATATTAGCCATTGCATTTTTATCAACAATTGTTTGGGGTCACCACATGTTTATCTCTGGAATGAATCCATTTTTAGGATCGGTATTTACGTTTACAACATTATTAATTGCAATACCTTCAGCGGTAAAAGCATTTAATTATATTACCACACTGTGGAAAGGAAACTTGCAATTTAACCCTGCAATGTTATTTTCAATTGGATTGGTATCAACATTTATTTCTGGTGGATTAACCGGTATTATTTTGGGAGATTCTGCGTTAGATATTAATGTTCACGATACGTATTTCGTTGTTGCACATTTCCACTTGGTAATGGGTATTTCTGCCCTTTACGGAATGTTTGCAGGAATCTATCATTGGTTCCCTAAAATGTTTGGAAAGATGTTGAATAAGAACTTAGGATACATTCACTTTTGGGTCACAGCAATTTGTGCTTATGGCGTATTCTTTCCGATGCACTTTATAGGTATGGCAGGTTTGCCAAGACGTTATTATACAAATAGTAATTTCCCATTATTTGATGATTTATCAAATGTAAATGTGATTATTACTTTATTTGCTATTGTTGGTGGAGTTTTCCAATTGGTATTCTTATGGAATTTCTTTTACAGTATTTTCTACGGAAAGAAAGCAGTACAGAATCCATGGAGATCAAACACTTTAGAGTGGACAGCACCAATGAAACATATTCATGGTAACTGGGAAGGTGAAATTCCACACGTACACCGTTGGGCTTATGATTATTCTAAGCCGGGTCACGATGATGATTTTGTGCCTCAGAATGTTCCAATGAAAGAAGGTGAAGAAGAGTTGCATCATTAAATTCATATGAATACGGGACACTCTTAATGAGACTCACAATATTATAAAGCCTTTCCAATTTGGAAAGGCTTTTTCTTTATATTTGTTTATCCTGAATTAATAGCATTAGCTGTAATATTCAATAATTAAGATTCCTCTTTTTAAGAGAAATACTATGAATGACAATCTAAACCCAAATAGTGATAATTTTACGCCAGAAGAACATGATATAGAGCGTGCACTTCGCCCGTTATCTTTTGATGATTTTGCAGGACAGGATCAAGTTTTGGAAAATTTGAAGATCTTTGTAGAAGCAGCTAATTTAAGAGACGAGGCATTGGATCACACTTTGTTTCATGGACCTCCAGGATTGGGAAAAACTACCTTAGCGCATATATTGTCTAATGAACTGGGAGTAGGGATTAAAGTCACTTCGGGACCAGTTTTAGATAAACCAGGCGATTTAGCAGGGTTACTTACCAATCTTGAAGAACGAGACGTTTTATTCATAGATGAAATACATAGACTGAGCCCCATTGTGGAGGAGTATTTGTATTCTGCTATGGAAGATTATAAGATTGACATTATGATTGAATCGGGCCCTAATGCAAGGACTGTTCAACTCAATCTGAACCCATTTACTCTTATAGGTGCAACTACACGTTCGGGACTATTAACAGCACCAATGCGCGCACGTTTTGGGATTCAGAGTAGATTACAGTATTATAATACAGAGCTTTTATCATCTATAATTGAACGTAGTTCCGATATTTTAAAAGTGCCAATATCCATAGAGGCTGCGATTGAAATTGCAGGAAGAAGCCGTGGAACACCTAGAATTGCCAATGCCCTTTTAAGAAGAGTTCGTGATTTTGCTCAAATTAAAGGCAATGGAAGTATTGATATGGACATTGCTAAGTTTTCATTAAAAGCGTTAAATGTTGATGCACATGGTCTCGATGAAATGGATAATAAAATCCTAACCACTTTAATCGATAAATTTAAAGGAGGCCCAGTAGGTATTACTACATTAGCAACTGCCGTTAGTGAAAGTGCTGAAACCATTGAAGAAGTTTATGAGCCCTTCCTAATTCAACAAGGTTTTATTATGCGAACACCTAGAGGGCGAGAAGTGACAGAATTGGCATACAAACATTTAGGAAGAATAAGAGGTGCGTCTCAAGGGGATTTGTTTTAAAATACTTTTGTCATTCTGAACTTGTTTCATAATCTCACCTTACCTTTAAAGGAAATAGTTTTTATGTATTCAAAAAAAGAAATTCCTACAGTTCCTTTAATTAGATTCTTGAAGCATTCTTTAGAGATTCTTAAGAACCCATTGCCTTTCCATCGTCAAAATTTTAATGAAAAGGGTGATATATTTAGATTAAAAATTGGATTTAAAAACGAAGTGTTTTTTACTAGAGATACTGCATTTGCGCAATATGTACTTCAGAAAAATCAAAAAAACTTCGTTAAGTCAAAAATTCAAACCGTAGATTTAGTTAAGTATGTTGGTGAAGGCTTGTTAACTTCTGAAGGTGAAAAATGGAGACGGCAACGCAAAATGATCCAGCCCGCTTTCCATAAAAAACAGCTAGAAAATTTACTGTTTAGAATACAAGACACCATAGTTTCAGAATTTAAAAATATAGAAGCTAACAAAACGATTGACCTTTTTCCTATTCTTAACGATTTGGCCTTTCAAACTGTTGTAAAATCATTATTCACAAAAGCAGCCAAAAGCAATGACATGGAAAGACTTCAGTTAATCACCGAAGCCAACCAAAAAATGCTTGTAAAAGAATTGCGCCAACCATATCTAGGTTGGTGGTTTAAGTTAAGTGGCACTTTAAATAAACATTTAAATTTTTCAAAAGAAGCAAGGACTATTTTGAAAGGTATTGTTGAGGAAAGAAGGGCCTCAAGCGAACAGTATGGTGATTTACTCGATATGCTTTTAGACACAAGATATGATGATGGTAAAGGGATGGAAGAAGAACAGCTTATAGATGAAATCTTAATTATTTTTACTGCCGGTCATGAAACTACTTCAAATGCCTTAACGTTTACCTTTCAGCTTTTGGCATTACATTCAGAATGGCAAGAAAAAATTTACGCCGAATGGGAAAACTTAAAGAGCGATGAGGCTGATTTAATGACTCGGGTTTCAAGGTCTAAAGTTTGTCAGCAAGTTATTGAAGAATCTATGCGATTGTATCCGCCGGCTTATTTTATTGATCGTGTTAATATTGCTGATGATGAATTCGGTGGAATGAGTTTTCAAGCTGGATCAAACTTATTGTTTTCTGTTTATGAAATGCATCGTCATCCCGATTTATGGGAGAATCCTGAGACGTTTTCACCGGAGCGTTTTAAGGACGGTGAGCGCAAATTCTCATCACAATATTTCCCTTTTGGTGCTGGTCCAAGAAAATGTATTGGTAATAATTTTGCTATGTTTGAAATGATAATTGCTGTAAGTGAATTGGTTTCTAGATTTAAAATACATGCTGATTTTGATACTATTGAAATCATGCCATTAATTACATTAAAGCCTAAAAATGCATTTTTAAGATTTGAAGAACGAGTTTAGTGATAGATAACAGATCTAAATATAGCCAACTGATAAAAAAAGAAGCCAAACGTCTCGGTTTTTTATCTTGCGGAATGAGTATGGCGGAGTTCTTAGAAACCGAAGCGCCGCGATTGGAAACATGGTTAAAAAATAATGGTCACGGCAAAATGCAGTATATGGAAAACCATTTTGATAAACGCCTTGATCCTACAAAACTAGTAGACGGTTCTAAAAGTGTTATTTCATTATTACTAAATTATTATCCTGATGAGCTGCAAAAAGACGACACTTATAAACTGTCTAAATATGCATATGGCACTGATTACCATTTTGTGATAAAAGATAAATTAAAACAATTGCTTCATTTTATTCAAGACGAAATTGGAGATGTTGACGGGCGTGCATTTGTGGATTCTGCACCTGTTCTAGATAAAGCTTGGGCAGCGAAATCTGGTTTGGGCTGGATAGGGAAACACAGTAATTTGTTAACCCAGCAAGTAGGCTCCTTCTATTTCATTGCCGAATTAATTATCGATTTAGAGCTTGAATATGATGCTATAACAACTGATCATTGTGGCACGTGCACGGCCTGTATTGATGCCTGTCCAACACAAGCCATAACCGAACCCTATGTTGTGGATGGAAGTAAATGTATTTCCTATTTCACCATAGAACTTAAAGAAAGTATTCCAACAGAATTTAGAGGTAAAATGGATGACTGGATGTTTGGTTGTGATGTATGTCAAGATGTATGTCCTTGGAATAAATTCTCTAAAGCACATAGTGAACCACTTTTTAATCCGCATCCAGAATTATTAGATATGACGAAGAAAGATTGGGAGGAAATTACGGAGGAAACGTTTAGAAAAGTTTTCAAAAAATCGGCAGTAAAGCGCACTAAATATTTAGGCTTACAACGCAATATCAATTTCTTAAAAGATTAGGCATTAGTTATCAGGATGCCTACATTTGTTAGTCCTAATAATGAATAGAAAAATGAGTAAACAAAGTAAACGCAGAGAAGCTTTATTATATCACGAAGAACCTACTCCAGGAAAAATAAAAGTTGTTCCGACCAAAAAATATGCTACACAAAGGGATTTGTCCTTAGCCTATTCACCAGGAGTTGCCGAACCTTGTCTTGAAATAGAAAAAGACAAATCGAATGTTTATAAATATACAGCCAAAGGAAATTTAGTAGCAGTAATTTCGAACGGAACCGCGGTTTTAGGATTAGGAAATATTGGTCCAGAAGCTTCAAAACCGGTTATGGAAGGTAAAGGTCTGCTGTTTAAAATATTTGCTGATATTGATGTTTTTGATATTGAAGTGGATACTGAAAATGTGGAAGAATTTATACAAACGGTAAAAATGATTGCACCAACTTTTGGTGGTATCAACCTGGAAGATATTAAAGCACCTGAAGCTTTTGAGATTGAACGCCGTTTAAAAGAAGAATTAGATATCCCTGTCATGCACGATGATCAACATGGTACTGCAATTATTTCTGCTGCCGCGTTGTTGAATGCTATAGATATAACAAATAGAAATATTAAAGATGTTCGAATTGTAGTAAGTGGAGCTGGTGCCGCAGCGATTTCATGCACGCGATTATACCAATCTTTTGGGGCCAAGCCTGAGAACATTGTGATGTTAGACAGCAAAGGCGTGATAAGAACAAATAGAGATAATTTAACCTCGCAAAAGGCAGAGTTTGCAACAGATAGGGCTATAGACACGTTAGATGAAGCTATGGAGAATGCCGATATTTTTATTGGACTTTCAACATCAAATATCGTCACGCCTGAAATGATTACGAGTATGGCAAAAGATCCTATTGTTTTTGCTATGGCCAATCCAGATCCCGAAATAGCTTATCAATTGGCTGTCGATACCAGAGATGATATTATTATGGCAACTGGGCGTAGTGATCATCCTAACCAAGTGAATAATGTATTGGGTTTTCCTTTTATATTTAGAGGTGCTTTAGATGTAAGAGCGACCAAAATAAATGAGGCCATGAAAAAAGCTGCCGTTATCGCACTTGCAGATTTAGCAAAAGAACCAGTGCCAGAACAGGTAAATGTTGCTTATGGAGAAACCAAGCTGACCTATGGAAGGGATTATATCATTCCGAAGCCGTTTGATCCAAGATTAATAGGAATTGTACCGCCAGCAGTTGCCAAAGCGGCAATGGAAAGTGGCGTTGCAAAGCAAGAAATTACAGACTGGGAGCAATATAAAGAGCAACTTTTAAGCCGTTTAGGGAGTGATAACAAAATAGTACGTTTGATGCACCGTCGTGCTAAATTAAACCCTAAAAGTGTTGTGTTTGCCGAGGCTGATCAACTAGCGGTTCTTAAAGCGGCACAAATAGTTCATGATGAAGGTATTGCAATTCCAATTTTATTGGGACGAAAAGATGTGATTAAGAAATTGATGTTAGAAATTGATTTTGATGCTGAAGTGGCTATAATAGACCCCAAGAGTGACGTGGAATCACAACGTAGAAAAGAATATGGTAAAGTCTACTGGGAGCAGAGACAACGTCGCGGAATTACTATATTGGCGGCGCAAAAATTAATGCGTGAACGCAACTATTTTGCGGCAATGATGGTAAATCTGGGAGATGCTGATGCCTTAATATCAGGATATTCTAGAAGTTACCCAACTGTTGTTAAACCCATGTTAGAACTCATTGGACTTGATAAAGGAGCAACACGTATAGCGACAACAAATTTATTAATGACTGATCGTGGCCCTTTGTTTTTAAGTGACACATCAATTAATATAGATCCGGATTCTAAAGATCTTGTCACGATTGCTAAAATGACAGCAACCACAGTTAAGATGTTTGGATTAGAACCCGTAATGGCAATGATTTCATATTCAAACTTCGGGTCTTCCAATAACGAAAAAGCTTCAAAAGTAAGAGAAGCTGTTTCTTATTTGCATAAATACTATCCAAACCTTATTGTAGATGGTGAACTTCAAACAGATTTTGCCCTGAATAATGAGATGCTCAAGGATATATTTCCATTTTCAAAACTTGCTGGAAAAAAAGTAAATACACTTATTTTCCCTAATCTAGATTCGGCGAACATCACATACAAACTTCTAAAAGAACTTAATAAGGCAGAAAATATTGGACCAATAATGATGGGGATGCGAAAACCTGTACATATTCTCCAATTGGATGCAAGTGTTGATGAAATTGTAAATATGACAGCAATCGCAGTTATTGATGCTCAAAAAAAGCAAAAAAGAGATCAATTATCCCAAAGTCCCAAATAACTAAAAGCCCTTTAATATGTAAATAATTTTATTACATTTGAGTGCTAACAAAATCTAATTAATGATTACACATATACAAGGAAAGTTAATTGAGAAAAATCCTACTAATGTTGTTATAGATTGTAACGGAATCGGGTATTTTTTAAACATTTCTTTACATACTTTTTCACAAATTCCTGATAAAGAATATTTAAAGCTTTTCACTCATCTTCAAGTCAAAGAAGATTCACACACTTTATTTGGTTTTGCTTCTTTGGCTGAACGAGAAATCTTCAGATTATTAGTCTCAGTTAGTGGTATTGGAGCAAGTACTGCAAGGACCATGTTGTCATCTTTAACGCCTAAGCAAATTAGAGAAGGGATCGTGGCTGATGATGTTGTATTAATTCAATCTGTAAAAGGGATAGGATTAAAGACAGCACAGCGTGTTATCATTGAGCTTAAAGATAAAATCATTAAAGTTTATGATATTGATGAAGCTTCGCTAGTTCAAAGCAATACAAACAAGGATGAAGCGTTATCTGCTTTAGAGGTTCTAGGGTTTGCTAAAAAACAATCTGAACGAATCATTGATAAACTAGTTTCAAATCAACCAGAAGCAAGCGTAGAATCTTTGATTAAAGAGGCTTTAAAAAATTTATAAAACGTTTGAAGACAGCCAGCTTAACATTTTCAAAACCGTTTAAAAGACTTGTGCTTTTTAGCATGGTGTTTTTAGGTTTTACTGTTGTTCAAGCTCAAGATCCAGGAACCGTTAGAGATTCTACATCAACAACGTATTCCTTCAGTCAATTAAATTTCCCAAATCCAAATAGTGTATTGTCCAAGTACACTTATGATCCTTTAACCGACAGATACATTTATACAGAAACGATTGGAAATTTCAATCTTCAATACCCAATAATTCTTACCACAGAAGAATTTCAAAGTCTGGTACTTCAAGAAAATTTAAAAAGCTATTACAAACAAAAAATTGATGCGGCAGATGGAAAAAAGGAAGGCTCTGAAGAATTACAGAAAAATTTAATTCCTGAGCTGTATGTCAATTCAAGTTTTTTTGAAACATTATTTGGAGGCAATACCATAGAAGTTATTCCTCAAGGTACGGTAGAAATGGACTTGGGAATCTTGTATACAAAACAAGATAACCCTTCGTTTTCGCCAAGAAATAGAAACAATTTTACTTTTGATTTTGATCAACGTATCAGCTTGAGTTTACTTGGTAAAGTTGGTACAAGATTGCAAGTAACTGCCAATTATGACACACAATCAACCTTTGATTTTCAAAATTTAATTAAATTAGAATACACTCCAACCGAAGATGATATTATAAGAAAGATAGAAGTTGGTAATGTAAGCATGCCGTTAAACAGCTCACTTATAACAGGAGCACAAAGTTTATTTGGAGTTAAAACCGAATTGCAATTCGGTAAAACAAAAATTACAGGTGTGTTTTCTGAACAGAGATCTGAAACAAAAACGGTAATTGCTCAAGGAGGAGGAACCTTGGAAGAGTTTGAATTTTTTGGTTTAGACTATGATGAAAATCGTCATTTCTTCTTATCGCAATATTTTAGGGAAAAATATGACGAGGCACTCACAAACTATCCATTCGTAAATTCACAAATACAGGTCACACGTGTAGAAGTTTGGGTCACGAATAGAACAAACCAAACTAATAATGTGAGAAACGTAGTGGCGTTTCAGGATTTAGGAGAATCTGCTATCCTAGGGTCAACAGTTAACGTATTTGCTGGTCCCGGAGCATTTCCTGATAATGGGAATAACGCCTTTGATCCTACGATTATTGGAGAGGCAGGCTCTCAGTTAACAGCGGCCGTTCGTGATATTGCCACTGTTCAGGCGGGTATTTTGGTCCCTAACGTCAATGAAGGGTTCGACTATGGCAAGTTAGAAAATGCGAGAAAATTAACGCCGATACAGGAATATACTCTTGATACCCAGCTAGGTTATATTTCGTTAAATCAACGTTTACAAAATGATGAAATACTAGCTGTAGCTTTCCAGTTTACAATTGGCGATCAAGTCTTTCAAGTAGGTGAATTTGCTAATGATGGCGTTGATGCTACAGATGTGATTGTAGATCCAGGTACAGGTAACGATGTGGTATTTAATAACAACCTTGTGCTTAAAATGTTGAAGAGTGCGGTAACTAGTGTTGATCAGCCAATATGGGCATTAATGATGAAAAACATCTATAACACTGGTGCTTTTCAGTTAGATAAGGAGGACTTTAAATTAAATATCTTCTATACAGAAACGTCGCCACTTAACTATATAACACCAGTAGACGGCACGCCGTTCCCTACACCTGGACCAAATGAAACCCCATTAGAAGAAACGCCATTATTACGCGTATTTAACTTTGATAAACTAAATTTTAATAATGATCCTCAATTTAATGGGGACGGATTTTTTGATTTTGTACCTGGGATTACCGTAATTCCGCAAAACGGAAAAATTATTTTCACAAAAGTGGAGCCTTTTGGCCGGTATTTATTTGATAAACTAGATATTGATGGTTCTGGAAATAATGATACGGATTATGAAGATCCAAACTCTTTTAATGACAATCAAAAAAAATACGTTTACGATAAACTTTATAAGCAAACCAAAACTGCTGCATTGGAGGATGGTGAAAAGAACAAATTCCAAATAAAAGGGCGTTATAAATCTACTGGTGGGACAGGTATTCCAATTGGAGCGTTTAACGTGCCTCGTGGCTCTGTGCGTGTTACAGCTGGTGGCCGCGTACTTGTTGAAGGGATAGATTATACAGTTAATTACACAGCAGGAACTGTACAAATTATAGACCCATCATTACAAGCTTCTAATGTGCCTATACAAGTTTCAGTTGAAAACAATTCTGTTTTTGGCCAAATGACCAAACGCTTTACAGGACTTAATGTTGAACATCAATTTAATGAGAATTTTGTATTAGGTGCTACGTTTTTAAATTTAAACGAGCGTCCAATAACTCAAAAAGCAAATTATAATAGTGAGCCTATTAACAATAGTGTGTTTGGTGTCAACGGGAATTATTCAACCGAAGTTCCGTTTTTAACTCGAATAGTAAACAAACTTCCTAATATAGATACCGATGTACAATCCAATTTTTCTGTAAGAGGAGAATTCGCTTATTTATCACCGGGTAGCCCAAAAGGAACTGATTTTAATGGAGAAGCCACATCGTATATTGATGATTTTGAAGGTGGCCAAAATAAAATTGATTTACTCTCACCACAATCTTGGTTTTTGTCAAGTAGGCCTAAAAATTTAGGAAGGACTTATCCTCAGGGAGGTGAAGATGATAATGGCATCCAGAATGGATTTGATAGGGCAGAATTAAACTGGTATACTATTGATCCAATTTTTTATAGCACAAGACGTCCTAGCGGGATAACCGACGATGATATTTCGGATGTTTATACGAGACGTGTATTTATTGATGAAATCTTTCCGCAGGTTGATATAGTACAAGGACAAACCACGCTGATTAATACTTTGGATTTAAATTTCTATCCAGAAGAAAGAGGACCTTATAATATGGATCCTAATGAAACAGATGGTATTATGGATAACCCTCAAAATACTTGGGGAGGTATTACAAGACAAATAACATCTACAGATTTTGAACAAGCTAATGTAGAGTATATCGAATTTTGGTTGTTAGATCCATTTTTGAATGACCCGAGCAATACAGGAGGAAAATTAACTTTGAATCTTGGAAATATATCTGAAGATATACTTAAAGATGGAAGAAAACAATATGAGAATGGCTTACCAATAGATGGAGATATTAGTGGGTTGCCACAAACAATATGGGGCTCGGTTGTACCCCAAAACCAATCCTTAATTTATGCCTTTTCTACCCTTGGTCAAGAACGTACAAATCAAGATACAGGTTATGATGGATATGATGATACTGAAGAGGCAGCAACCTTCCCGGGATATGGCGGCGTAGAAGATCCTTCTAATGATAATTATACGTATTTCTTAAATACAGAAGGGGATATCTTTCAGCGTTATAAGCAATATAATGGGATGGAAGGCAATTCTCCGGATACTTTTACGGATACAAACAGGGGTTCAACAACCCAACCAGATGTAGAAGACATCAATAGGGATAATACTATGAATACCATAGACAGTTATTTTGAATACGAGTTAGATATTACTCCCGTGAGTTTGGCAAATACAAATAACGTTTTTATTGTTGATAGAAAAGAAAAGCAAGTTACTATGCCTAACGGTACTCAGGCATTAACAAAATGGTATCAATTTAGAATTCCTTTAACGGAATCTACCGATCAGGTTGGGGGCATAACTGATTTTAGATCCATACGATTTGCCAGAATGTATTTGAAAGAGTTTACACAAAACACAATCATGCGTTTTGCTACTTTAGATCTTGTTAGGAGTGATTGGCGACGCTATTTATTGGCCCTAGATAATGACCCAGATAATGATGGAGATGCTACTACATTTACTGTGGCAAACATTGGGCTTCAAGAAAATGACGGGAATTATGTATCACCGCCAGGTGTAGAACGAGAGCAATTAAATAATAACAATACCATTGTAAGGCAAAATGAACAATCTTTAGTTTTAAAAGTATGTGATTTAGAGAATCAAGATTCGAGGGCGGTTTTTAAAAACATAGATGTTGATATGAGGCAGTTTAAAAAACTGCGCATGTTTATGCATGCTCAAGAAGGGGTAACACCTGGATTAGTTGATGGTGATGTTCATGGATTTATGAGAATTGGTAATGATTTTACTCAAAATTATTATCAAATTGAATTACCGTTAAAAACAACTTTAGGCATGTCTAGTGATCCTACCGTAGTTTGGCCTAAAGAGAATGAAATTAATATGCCTATTGAAGTTCTGGAGCAAATTAAGTCATTAGGTATTGTACAAGGGACATTAGGAAATACTGAGCCTACATTTTATAATGTTATTGATGGGGTATTGGATCCAAATCCAGTTTTAGAATTCTCGCCATTAGATGTTGGGCAACAACGAGTTGCTATAAAAGGAAACCCTAGTTTTGGAGATATTAGAACTTTAATGCTGGGTGTTAAAAATGCGATTAGAGCTGATGTTTGTGCCGACGTTTGGTTTAATGAATTACGAATGTCTGATATGCAAAATAGAGGGGGCTGGGCTGCCGTAATGAATATGGATACCAATATAGCGGATTTCATGGATATTAGTGCTACTGGAAGACGAAGCACTACAGGGTTTGGTTCGATAGAACATGGTCCAAATCAAAGAAGCAGGGAGGATGTGAAGCAATATGATGTCGTTACTAATGTAAATTTAGGGCAATTACTACCGAAAAGTTGGGGCTTACAAATTCCATTTAATTATGGCCAAGGGGTTGCTTTAATAACACCTGAGTTTGATCAACAATACAAAGATATAAAGCTTCAGACTAGAATAGATGCTGCAGACTCCCAAGAACAAAAAGATGCGATTAGGAAGCAATCAGAGGATTATACAAAACGTACAAGTGTAAATTTTATTGGCGTACGAAAACAGCGTACCGATGCAACTAAAGCGCCTAAATTTTATGATGTGGAAAATTTGACTTTCAATTATTCTTATAATCAAACAGATCATAGAGATTTTGAAATTGAAGATGCCTTGGATCAAAATGTAAGAGTTGGTGCAAATTATAGCTATAGTTTTGTGCCCTTAAAAATAGAGCCATTCAAAAAGAATGATTCGCTCTTCAATAGTGAGTATCTGAAACTTTTAAAAGATTTTAATTTTAATTTATTACCAACCAGTTTTTCTATTAATACAGATTTTATTAGACAATTTAATAAGCAAAAATTTAGAGAAACTGAGCTAACGGGTGACAATATTGGGATACAAGAACTTTATAGACGAAATTACATGTTCGATTTTCAGTATGCCATTAATTATGATATCACTCAAGCATTACGTTTAAATTTTACCGCATCAAATAATAACATTGTAAGAAACTATTTTGTTAATGATAATGAGAATGGAATTGCAGATCCAAATCTTGGTGTTTGGGACGGGTTTTTTGATGTTGGTGATCCTAATAGACAATTCCAACAATTAGGGATAAATTATGAAATCCCGATTCATAAAATTCCTACGTTTAGTTTTTTAAGAGCTACTTATGCTTATACAGGTGATTTTCAATGGCAAAAGGGATCTGATCTTTTTGGGAACCTAAATGTTAATGGTCAAACGTATGATTTAGGAAATTCAATTTCAAATGCCAATACACATAGTTTAACCACAGCGTTGGATATGAACCGCTTATATAGATATATTGGTTTGGTTAAAAGAACGACCCCTACCGGTAGAACGGCGTCCAAATCAAGATTAGCGGCAGGCACTCCTCCAACGGCTGGTCAGGCTAATTCTGAAGAGAAACCAAAATCAAGTAAATTGTTTAACACTGCTGTGGATATATTGACCATGATTAAAAGAGCCCAATTTAATTATTCTGAAAAAAACGGAACATATTTACCAGGATATTTGCCAACACCCGGTTTTATTGGAACTTTAAAACCGTCCTTTGGGTATACTTTTGGTAGCCAAAGAAATGTTAGAGACTTAGTGGCGAGCAAAGGTTGGTTGACCGTTTTTCCTGATTTTAATCAACAATATACTGAAGTACATAGTACCAATTTTGATTACCTGATTAATGTAGAACCCGTAAGAGATTTAAAAATTGATTTCACGGGCGGAAGAATTTATGCGGAAAGTTTAACGGAAAGCTTTAATACCATTGATATTAATGGAGATGGTTTTAGTAATGAATATAATAGTCTGATTCAAAATAGTTTTGGCAATTTTAATATATCAACCATGATGATTAAAACGGCTTTCAAAAAAAGTGATGAAGTCAATTCTATTCCTTTTGATGACTTTAGAGCCAATAGATTGATTGTTGCAAGACGCTTAGCAAAAGACGAAGGGATTGATTTTAATAATCCAAATAACTTTGAGGATGGTGATTTAAATGGATTTCCATTAGGATACGGCAAGAACAATCAAAAAGTATTATTACCTTCGTTTTTGGCAGCATATACTGGTAAAAGTGCCGATAAAGTTAGCTTGCGCGCGTTTAGAGATGTGCCCATACCTAACTGGACATTAAGGTACACCGGTTTTATGAAAATGACATGGTTTAAACAAAATTTCCTACGCTTTTCTGTGGCTCATGGATACAATTCTATGTATACCATAAATCAATTCAGAGCCAATTTAGATTATGCTGCTAGAGATCCTGATGCAGATTATCAAGGGCAACCTGCGGACGCTTTAGACCAAGCTGGTAATTATAAAAACGAAATACTATATACCAATATAAACTTAATGGAACAGTTTAGTCCTTTGATTAGGTTGGATATGGAATTCAAGAATTCAATAAAAGTTCTCGCTGAAATTAGAACAGACAGAATCCTTTCATTGAGTTTTGATAATAATTTGATGACTGAGATTCAAGGGAAAGAATATATATTAGGATTAGGGTATAGAATAAAAGATTTAAAAATAAGATCTAAATTAGCAGGACCAAGACAAATTATAACAAGCGATTTGAATATGAAAGCAGATATCTCTATTAGAGATAATAAAACGATAATAAGATATCTTGATTTAGAAAACAATCAAGTTACGGCGGGTCAAACGATATGGAGTTTAAAATACTCTGCAGATTATGCCTTTAGTAAAAATCTTACTGGAATTTTTTATTTTGATTATGCTTTTTCTGAATATGCCATATCAACGGCATTTCCTCAAACATCAATCAGATCGGGCTTAACCTTAAGATACAATTTTGGAAATTAATTAACACATAAATACAAAACTTAAACATTATGAACATTCCATCAAATTTAAAATACACCAAAGATCATGAATGGATTCTTATTGAGGGTGATACGATAACTGTAGGTATTACAGATTTTGCTCAAAGCGAACTAGGTGATATCGTTTATGTTGAAGTAGAAACCCTAGATGAAACTCTTGATATAGAAGAAGTTTTTGGAACGGTTGAAGCTGTAAAAACAGTTTCTGATTTATTCTTACCAGTATCTGGTGAAATAATTGCTTTTAATGAAGCGCTTGAAGATGAGCCAGAAATGGTAAATTCAGATCCTTATGGAGCCGGTTGGATGATTAAAGTGAAATGCTCAGACCTTTCTCAATTGGATGATCTGCTATCTGATGAAGATTATAAAAGCTTAATTGGTGCTTAAAAAACTTGTGCTATTTTTGGCAATAACCTATACGGTGTTATTGTCTGCAGGTAGCCTTATGTCTGTTTCCGGATTGTCACCTTTGACTGCTAATAATAAGGACAAGCTTTTACATGCTGGAGCATATATGGGCTTAACTTATTTGTGGTTTCTTGTGTTAAAATACAATAATTCAAGAGCCCCTATTTTATTGGCTGCGGTTATTTCGGTTGTTTATGGTATGGTTATTGAGGTATTACAAGGAACCCTAACCGATACAAGAGAGCTTGATGTTTTGGACATAATAGCAAACTGTTGTGGAGTAGCTTTAGTTTCATTAATTTTAGTGATGAAATTAAAAAGTAGCGTTAAAAAAAAATAAACCCTTGCTTTTTTAGCAAATTATTGGTTATTTTACCAATCTTGAAAAACACAAAAAGAATATGGAACCTAAAAAAAATCCAAAAGCAGACGTAAGTAGAAATGGATCAGTCTATTTCGCAGTAGGTCTTGCATTAATGTTATTAGTAACATACAGTACCATTAATTACAAAACTTATGACAAATCAGATATTGATATAGGTCTTGTAAATATGGATGAATTAGATGATGAAGAAGTTCCAATTACTGAACAAATTCAAACACCACCACCGCCACCGCCGCCACCGGCAGCTCCGGAGGTAATAGAGGTCGTAGAAGATGAGGAGGAAATTGAAGAAACTGTAATCGAATCTACAGAAACTGATGAATCTGAGGAAATCGTTGAGATTGAGGAAGTTGAAGTAGAAGAAGTAGAAGAAGATATTGAAGTTCCATTTTCTGTAATTGAAAATGTACCAATTTTCCCTGGTTGTGAGAAAGGAAACAACGATGCGAAAAGAAAATGTATGTCTGAGAAAATTACAAAATTTGTTCAAAAGAAGTTTAATACTGATTTAGCAGGAGATTTAGGTCTTTCAGGAAGACAAAGAATTAGTGTAATTTTTAAAATTGATAAAACAGGAAAAGTTGTTGGTGTACGTTCTAGAGCGCCCCACCCAAGATTAGAAAAGGAAGCAGCGAGAGTTGTGAATTTACTTCCTAAAATGAAACCAGGAAAACAAAGAGGAAAAGCAGTAATTGTACCTTATTCTTTGCCTATCGTATTTCAAGTTCAAGATTAAAGAAATTATTTTATATAAACAAAAATCCCGCTACCAAAGTAGCGGGATTTTTGTTTATATAACCTAGAATAGTTTAAAATATGCATTCATAATTTTTTGAAAAGTCAGCAGTGTATTGGTAGCTTAGTTTTTAATAATTATAATCAAAAAATAGTATCTTTCCCCTATCAAAATTTTTCAGATTTATATGAAAAAAATAATTCTGCTACTTAGTCTATTAGGTCAGCTTTATACGTTCGCACAAGATGTCGCAGAATATGAAAAGCCACCGGTCTTTAAGGCCTGTGAATCTCAAGAATTGACCTTGCTGAAATCATGTTTTTACGATCAGTTAAGCAATTTTATTTTTGTGAATTTTAAAACTCCACAGATTGTTGCTGATAATAATTATGAAGGTGATATTGTCGTGCTTTTTGAAGTTAACCCTGATGGAGAGTTTAATATTCTTTATTCAGATGCTATTTATCAAGAATTAAAGACTGAGGCGAAGCGTGTTTTTGAATTGCTACCGAAGATTGAACCAGCTAGCTATAACAGTCGTCCTGTTTACAAACAATATTCTTATAAAATTCAAATCCCGCTAGTGAACCCAATACGGGAAATTGTTGAGGAACCATTAGAAAAAAAGAATGAACTTTCGGAATTAGAAATGCTTGCAAAAAAGCAATTTGATAGCGTAAATGATAATTATGTTTCGTATTCGAATAGAGAGTTTAAAAGTCAATTGAACATTCCTTTTACACACCATGAATATGCACGATTTGATCAAAGTATCAATCTTGTTGGAACTAATAGTCACACTGCTGCTAAACCTTTTTTATATGAAGACATTGCTAATTATTATGATTTGAAAGCCTATCAAGATGACTTAGCAATAGGCAATGATTCTTGGCTATCTAGAAAAGCGTTCAAAGAACATTTGGTAAGGGTACAGGGTAAAGATTATTGGTTCACAATAGATCCTATTTTTGACTTACAAGTAGGTGCGGATAGTGAAGCTGATTTTGGTTCGACCTATAATAACACTCGAGGCTTATTCATACAAGGAGGGCTTGGAAAAGGATTTAGTTTTTCAACATCAATTTATGAAAGTCAAGGTCGATTTGCTCAGTATTTTAATCAATATGCGGAGAGTATAAAAGCTGAAGGGCCAGATCCAGCTATTATTCCAGGCCGTGGAATAGGAAAACGTTTTAAAACAGATTCTTATGATTATCCAGTTGCGGAGGCTTACTTATCGTATTCACCATCAAAAGTGTTTAATTTTCAGTTCGGACATGGTAAGAATTTTATTGGTGATGGCTATAGGTCATTGCTTCAAGGAGATGCGGCAAGTCCCGCGCCATTTTTTAAAATTAACACCAAATTTTGGAAGATAAAATACACCAACACTTGGATGTGGCTTAAAGATGTGAGGCCTGAAGTGACTGAAGACGGTGCGTTTTTAACCAAGTATATGGCGAATCATTATTTGAGTTGGAATGTTTCAAAACGTTTTAATTTAGGACTTTTTGAATCTGTAATGTTGACCAATACAAACGACAGAGGTTTTGATATTAATTATCTCAATCCAATTATATTTTATCGTGCTATTGAGTTTGAAACTGGGCAAGGTGCCGGTAATGCTGTTGTTGGTGCTTCGGGTAAGTATAAAGTGAATGATAATATCAATATTTATAGTCAATTTATTCTAGATGAATTTTCGTTAAGTGATGTA
>JAGSHF010000084.1 GCA_023954685.1 Flavobacteriaceae bacterium
GCCGAAACGGCTTTGCCAATGATGTTTATGGATGATGCTATTAAAGCAACGATTGATATTGTAAATGCACCAAGTGAGCAAGTTAAAATAAGATCTTCGTATAATTTAGCCGCAATAAGCTTTACACCTCAAACTTTGGGAAAAATCATAAAGAATCATATACCTGAATTCACAATGTCTTACACCCCAGATTTTAGACAAAAAATAGCCGATAGCTGGCCAAAATCTATTGATGATTCAAAGGCAAGGGAAGATTGGAATTGGCAACATCATTTTGAAATTGAAGATATTGCTCAAGAGATGCTTTCTCAGTTAAAAAGAAAAATAACGTCTTAGTTTTTTTTAATTGGTAAAGAAACGGCTGGTCTAAACTCTGTTAATCCTTCTTCTTTAATAGTTTTTTCAATATCAACAATAGTTGAAGGTACAAACGCACTTAAGTTTTCTACTCCGGTTTCTGTAACTACAGCAACATCCTCTATCCTAATATATAGTTGTTCTTCTGGAATCCATATCATAGGATCAATAGTAAATACCATACCAGCTTCTAAGGGGACGTGATGAACGCGCCCAACGTCATGAACGGCCATGCCAACAGGATGTTGAAAATGACCTCTAAATTTGATGCCATTTTGAACTGCTATTAAATGTTCTGGTTTTTCGAAAGTTTTCCCAATAAGGTATTTTTTCATATCTCCGGCTGCATTGTCTAATACATCATTTGAAGTAACTCCGGGTTTTATATACTTAAATAAAGCATCTCTATAAGCAACAATATAATTATATAAAGCTATTTGTCCTTTATTGAAAGTGCCATTGACCGGCCAAATTCTTGTCACGTCGCTTGTGTAATTATGATAATCTGGTGCATAATCCATTAATACCAAATCACCGTCTTTTAATTTGTCAGTTTTTCTAAAATAATGACCCATAAATGCATTTGTACCACCACCAATTATTGCTGGATAACCATCTCCTTGTGAACCATGTTGATAGAAAATAAATTTTGCAGCTGCATCTAATTGATACTCGTAAATATTTGGTTTTGTAGACCTCATGGCTTCCATAATTGCCAAACCAGCAATTTCTGTTGCCTTACGAATAACCTCAATTTCTTTTTTGCTTTTTATTAAGCGCATTGCGTCTAATTGCGGCGATAAATCGCGTATTTCAAATTCGGGAAATCGTTCGTTTAGTAATTTTTTGAATTGTGCTTCTCTGGTAGTTTTAGAATCCCAAGGATCAGCGGCAGCACGGGCGTGACCATGAAGTATTTCATCTCTACTGTCGTTTCCAGTTTCTGCTGGACTTAAAGGCGTATATAATGTTGGGGTATTCCCATTAATAAGTCCAGTTCCAACAAGATCATTTCCAAGAAATTCTAATGCGCGAACTCTATTTACACCAGTAAGTTCTAAGAGTAAATTGGCATCTTCAGCTGATAAGATTTTTCCCTGGCTACGTTCTCTGCCTTCTTCTCTATGCGGTAAATAGAGCGTTGTGCTTCTGTTTTTTCCATTAAGTAATAAATAGGCGTGACCTTCTTCCAATCCACATAAATAATAAAACGTGTTGGATTGTCTAAAGACTTTAAATCCGGCAACACTTGGTGCACCTTGAATGAGCGCAATGGCATTATCTCCAATTTTATTAAATATTTGGGTTCTTCGTGCCTTAAATTCATCAATAGAAAAATCTGTTTGAAAATAATGTCTTTCTTGAGCATATAAAGTCATGCCACTTATTTGGACAAGGAAAATTATTAAATATATTGTTTTTTTAATATGCATGATGCTTAATTTCAGTTGATAAAATGATAATTCAAAGGATAATCAACAATGTAAGAATAATTTTTAATCTTAGATAAAATTAATACATTAGTACACCTTACTGAGTCAATTGTTAGAAATGATAACAATAATGACAACCAATCAAAATAACTAATCATGAGAAACTTCAAAAATAGTAACCTGGTATTGTTTTACCTTGTCATGGGCTTAATGTTTCAGTCTAGTGTATTTGGTACGACGGATAATTATCCTAAAAACCCAAAAATAGATGCCATTAATTACGTTTTTAATATTGAATTATTTGATGATACTGATGAAATTACATGTGAAGTAACCGTAGATATTCGTTATCTAGGCAAAGGTGTTGAAAAATTAAGATTGGATTTGGTTAATGCTTCTAATGGATTGCAAAGTAAAGGCATGGTTGTGAGCAGTATTACATCAAATGGGGACAGCCTGAATTTTACACATGAAAACGATGAATTATTGATAAATCTTCCTAAACCATCTGAAATTAATCAGAGGACAACATATACTATTAGATATAAAGGTATTCCGGCTACGGGTTTACATATTGGAGATAATCATCACGGTGATAGGACTTTTTTTAGTGATAATTGGCCTAATAAGGGCCGCAATTGGTTGTCTACAATAGATCATCCTTATGATAAAGCCATGTGCGAATTTATAATTACCGCTCCAGATCATTATCAAGTAGTTTCTAATGGATTAAAAATAGAAGAAACTAATCTAGCGGATAATAAACGACTTACACATTGGAAACAATCTGTGCCAATTGCGACTTGGTTATATGTGCTTGGGGCTGCTGATTTTGCAGTGCAATATGTTGATGAATTTGATGGAAAATCAATTCAAACATGGGTGTTTAAGCAAGATAGAGATGCCGGGTTTTATGATTTTGCAACGCCAACAAAACAAGTATTAGAGTTTTACAGCGATTATGTTGGGCCATTTTCCTATGAGAAATTAGCGAACATTCAATCAAACAGTGTTAGTGGAGGTATGGAGGCAGCATCAGCTATTTTGTATAGCGCTGGATCTGTAAAAGGAGATAGAAATACACGATGGCGAAATGTAGTAATACATGAAATAGCACATCAATGGTTTGGCAATGCTGTGACCGAATACGATTGGGATGATATTTGGTTAAGCGAAGGTTTCGCTACTTATTTCACCTTGCTTTTTATTGAACACCAATATGGACGTGATGCCTTTGTTGAAGGACTTCAATCCAGCCAAAAAAGTGTAGATGCTTTTTATGAAAAGAATCCGAAATATACAATTGTTCATGATAATTTAAAAGACATGAAGGATGTCACTACCTCTCAAATTTATCAAAAGGGAAGTTGGATTTTACATATGTTACGGGGTGTTATTGGAACGGGTGCTTTTTGGGAAGGCATTCAAATTTATTATAAGAACTATAAAGACCTAAACGTTTCTACCGATGATTTTAAAAACGTGATGGAAGAAGTTTCGGGCAAAGATTTAACTCCCTTTTTTGAGCAGTGGTTATATAAACCTGGAATATTAAAATTAGCAGGGAGTTGGAAATATAATAAGAAAGATGGAGAGGTCATAATAAACTTAAATCAAGTTCAAACGGATGGAAGTATATTTGAAATGCCGCTTGAAATAAGTATTGATTTTGCAAACAAATCACAACAAATGGAATTGATTAACATTAAAGAAAAATCAAATATTTTTAAAATAAAAGTAGAAGAAACACCTAAAAATGTCATTCTTGATCCAAACTATTGGGTCTTGAAAAATGCTGATTTTAAGAAAGATTAAGAAAACACTGAGAAAATAATTATATTATCAATCATTTTCAATCTATTTGAAAATGATTGATAATAACGCAGCATATTTTAAATGAAGGCATATGTCTATTAAAAATAATATAAACATAAAAAACAAAATTGGTCTTTTTTTAATATTATTAAGTCAAATTACTCCAATTTTTAGTTTAATAATTCCTTTTTTTGGCTTTCCAGACAATATTGAATACATCTTAATTGCACTTACTTTTGTTGGAGGCAAACATGTTATTTTACTAATGGGTTTTGCCTTAGTTGGAAAAAAAGGACTTTTACTTTTAAGGCAAAAGGTATTATCAATTTTAGGAATCCCTGAAGAAAAACATTCAGCCACTAAATTTCAATATAATCTTGCCTTATTTATTATTCTATATTGGTTTATCTCTGTCTTTATAGTAGGTTATTTCCCTGAAATCAATGAAATATCATTTATAAAAAACTATCATTTCTGGATTGTTTTATTCAGTGATTTACTTTTTATAATTGCTGTATTTTTCATTGGTGGACATCAAATGATTACAAAAATTGTAAAACTATTTACTTGGGAGTCATGGGAATTACCATTAAAGCATCAAAATAAAAAATAATTTTTCTCATATGCATAATCACCTTTTTTCGACAGGACAAAAGGTCGATTTAGAAATATTTATATACCTCCTTATTATTTTGTAATTTACTTTTCGAACAGTATCGATTTTAATTCGTTACTAATGATACAAACACGTTAGTTACAATTTTATTACTTCGCGAGTCTAAAAATTTGGAGATATTATGTTAAACTTATGAATTTATGAAAAAGGAAATAATTAGTTTAAAAAAATAAACGCTTAAAACTATAAAAAATAATACTTTCGTAACCTTATTTGCGACAACTCTTGGAGTACTCTTTGCTTTTTATTTAAATGGATTGTATGAATCTAATATCAACAAAGCGAAAGTGAACAAAGCATATTTTAATATTATTATGGAGTTGGAGAAAAACAAAAAATCAGTTGCAGAAAATAAAATAAATGATACCACAATTTTTACTATTGACCAAATTAGAAATAAACGCTAAAAACAAAATAAGGACTGATATAATGCCTGCGTGCATATTAAGAGCTAATGATGTAAAAAGTTGTTGGCTCTTTTTTTTATGAAATGAACTATAGCCCTTGTTAGCCTTTCGTTATTTGTTCAGCTCTTTCTCAATTTCTTTTATTAGAAAATTAACATTATTTTGTATGCTATTCAGCAAACTAGACACATTGGTTGACATAGGGTTTAGATTTTGACATTCCAATTGTAAAGCACTGTAATTGTTTTCAAATTGAGTTACACTCACACTATTATATCTAAAATTTGAGTCAACAAAAAAACCAATTTCCTTATGAAGAAAAGGTAAAAATACGTTCATGTACTTATCATCCAAAACCTTATCAATAAATTCATATCTACTGTACTCATAGTCATATAAATCTATTAAGTTAGATTTAATAATTTCAGATGAAATAATGTCAATTCCTTTATTTGAGGCTATCGAATTATATGTACCGTGGTTTGGAAAGAAGCTATAGGCTCCTCTGTAGATATCAAAAAGCATTTTACTAATGCTATCGGATGAATATGCTTTAACAATTTCAGATGCATTTGTTTTGATGAATCTGTTTTGCATATTCAAATTTTTAGTTTGGTAATCAGTAATAATTATTAATTGTAATGAGTCTTTTCTTAAACTTGAAAGTAAATTTTCATAAGATTTTTTTTCAATTGACTTAGTTTTATTAAGTTCATTCCAGTTATTAATTGAAAGTGCGATAAGAATCCCAATAACAACAAGAACAATCTCTCCAATAGCATATTTAAGGTACTTACCAGTTTTGCCTTCTGAAAGTAGTCGCTGTCTAATGTGTCTGAAGAACTTAATCATGATTTGTGCTTTTAATTTCTCCGCAAGCGGCTATCACCACCAAAGATCTACCAGATCTTTGATTTTGCGTTGCAAAATTTTGTTGCGATAATCTAAAGAAAGGAATCATTGTTGGTTGGTTTCTTTAAAGATATGATAATAAATTAACTAGGCTTTAGAAGTAAAAGTTCCAATATTAATATAATAGCTTAAAAGTGAAAAAAGTGCGGTATAAAAACAACAACTAATTTTTTACTAAAAACTATAAATATTGATTAAATAAGACTTACCGTACATTTACCGTACAAGTTAGAAACTAAAAAAACCGTAATACTTTAATTTTAAAGTAGTTACGGTCTTATTAAAGTGGTGCCTCCAGGAATCGAACCAGGGACACATGGATTTTCAGTCCATTGCTCTACCAACTGAGCTAAGGCACCTCGCTAAAGCGGTTGCAAATATATACTCATTTTTAATATTCCCAAAAGAAAATGTAATAAAAAATGGTTTTGTAAATTTACAGCTTTTAAATGAAAAACTAAATGAACTGGTTTTGTTGTTGATTTATAATCATTTGAAGCTTAAATGAACATAAAATTAAGGAAGTTGAAAAGCAAAAATTTAATGAATTTAGTCATTGATGTTGGGAATACTAGAACGAAAATAGCACTATTCAAAACTGGTAAGATCGTTAAAAAGAGCATATTTGAGACTGAAGAGCTTGTAATGTATGTCAAGGATTATTTAAGAGCTTATCCAGAAACCTCTAGAGCAATAATTGCATCTGTAGATATTTTAAATAAAGAAGATTTAAAAGTTTTGCAAGAAACACTTCCTGTCATGGTGTTGTCACATAATACTTCCGTGCCGTTTATTAATTTATATGCTACTCCTGATACCTTGGGGATAGATAGAATTGCTTTAATAAGCGCTTCAATAAACAGTTATCCTAATACAAATACTTTAATTATTGATGCGGGTACTTGTATTACATATGATTTTGTTTCTAATAAAAACGAGTATTATGGCGGTGCTATTTCACCGGGATTAAGCATGCGATTTAAAGCACTCCATAAATTTACGGCTAAGTTGCCATTATTAGAGCCTCAAATGCCAGTTAGTATTACTGGGAATACTACGGCGTCAAGCATACAATCTGGTGTTATTATTGGAATTATAAATGAAATTAGTGGAGTTATACTGGAATATGAAAAAAAACATGAAGTTTTAACAGTTATTTTAACAGGAGGAGACGCTAAATTCTTGTCAAAGCAATTAAAAAATAGCATATTTGCGAATTCAAATTTTCTTTTAGAAGGTTTGAACTTTATTTTAGAATTTAATTCAATCGAATGATTAAGAAACTTTGTATAGTTTTATTGGTGTTTTCAGCCTTAAATATTCATGCTCAAGAAGGCACAACATCGCCTTATTCCTTTTACGGACTAGGGAATGTGAAATTTCGAGGTACTACTGAAAATAAGAGTATGGGAGGATTGAGTATTTATTCAGATAGTATTCATATGAATTTCAGAAATCCAGCATCTTTAGGTATCTCAGATATAAAGTCATTTGGTGGTGATGGGAAACTAATTAAATTTACGCTTGGAGGAGAGCATCGTAGTGTTAATTTAAAAACTACAGAATCATCAGATAAAGCCAGTGCATCAACCTTTGATTATTTAGGGTTGTCATTCCCAGTTGGTAAATTGGGAGTTTCAATTGGTCTTCTGCCGTATTCTTCAGTTGGTTATAGCTTGCAATCAAATAGAGACGATGGATTAGTAGAGTATAGATACAGAGGAGAAGGTGGACTAAATAAAGCAATATTGGCAGTTGGTTATCCTGTTTTAAAAAATCTTAATGTCGGTCTAGATGCACAATATAATTTTGGAACAAACACCAACGCTGCGGTGCATCAAAATTACGATTCAGATAATAATCCGCTTCAGTATCAAAGTAGAGAAATTAATGAGTCTGAACTATCAGGTTTAAATTTTGATATTGGATTGACTTACACACCGATGATTAATGACAAATTTCAATTAACAACGGCTTTAACCTATAGACCAAAAACTAATTTATCGTCAATAAACTCTCGTAATTATGCTACTATAGTTGTTAGTCCTAGTACTGGAGGCGAATTTATTGTCAACGAAATTGAGGCAGATTTAGATGCGGAAGGATTAGGGTCAACCAAGTTAGCCCTTCCATCAAAAATAGGTTTTGGAGCTGGAATTGGTCAACCAAGAATTTGGTTTGTAGGTGCTGAGTATAATAGAGTAAATGCTAGTGAATTTAAAAATGATCTTTTTACCATTGAGGGTGCACAATATAACGACTCTAACGCATTTGCTCTTGGAGGCTTTGTTATTCCGAGATATAATTCCTTTAATAGTTACTGGAAACGTATTGTTTATAGGGCAGGAGTTAGGTTTGAAAATACAGGATTAGAATTAAAAGGAGAGTCAATAAACGAGTTTGGCATATCTTTTGGAGTAGGGTTACCAGTTGGAGACATGTTCTCTAATGCTAACATCGGATTTGAGTACGGCAGTACTGGAACGACTAACGCAGGGTTAGTAAAAGAAAATTTCTTTAATTTTAGCTTGAGTTTGTCCCTAAATGATAGATGGTTTAGAAAACGAAAATATAACTAATTAATAATAACTGAATTATGAAGACGAAAATTACACTGTTAATCGCAATGCTTTTTTTAGGCTTTAACTTTGCAACAGCGCAAGGCAATGAAGAAGATATGAATGCACTCTCTATTTTTAGTGAATATGCAAAAGCTAAAAATTATGATGCTGCTTATGGTCCTTGGATGGAATTAAGAAAGCGTAACCCTAAATTTAACAGAGCAATTTTTACTTATGGAGAAAGAATACTTCATCATAAAATTAAAAATTCATCTGGTACAGAGAAAGTAGCTTATATTAATGATTTAGTAAAGCTATGGGAAGAACGTAGCGTACACTTTGAGAGTAAGACTCCTAAAGGTGAGTTTATGGCAAAATCTTGTCAGCTTCAATATGATAACAGAAAGGAATTAGGAATGACGGATCAACAATTATATGATTGTTTTGATACGGCTTACAAAACGGATGTTACCACATTTACTAATCCTAAGGCATTATATACATATTTTAAACTCGCAGTAAATCTTTATGATGCGGGTGAAAAACCAGCTGAGGAGTTGTTCACTAAATATGATGAAGTTTCGGAAAAAGTAGAGTCTGAGGTTAAAAATTACACGAACAAACTCAATAAATTTGTTCCTGCTGATACAGGTGAAGAATCTGCACCAGAAGTAAAGTTGAGTTCAAAAGATGCTAAGAAAGTAAAATCGTATACAAGTTTCTTAAAGGCTTATGATCAAATTTCTTCGGGAATGGATAAGGATTTAGGTGATAGAGCAAATTGTGAAAACTTAATTCCGTTATATAACAGAAACTATGAGGAAAACAAAAATGATGGGATATGGCTGCAACGTGCTATGAATAGATTGTATGCAAAAGGCTGTAATGAAGATCCATTATTTGTTAAAATATTAGAACAAAAAAATAACATTGAACCTGATGCAAATACAGCATTCTATTTAGGAATACTTAAGGATAAAGAAGGTAAAAGCGCTGAAGCGTTGGCCTCTTACAATCAAGCTGTAGAATTAGAATCAGATAATTATGAGAAGGCTAAAATTCTTTATAGAATTGCTTCTAACTTCAAGAAAAAAGGAAGTTTCGGACAAGCTAGATCATATTATAGAAAAGCATTAGGGGCTAACCCATCAATGGGTAAGTGTCATATTGCAATTGCGCAAATGTATGCTAAGAGTGCAAATAACTGTGGTGATAGTACCTTTAACAAAAGAGCTGTTTTCTGGTTAGCTGCTCAAGAAGCAAGAAAAGCGGGAAGAGTTGATGCTAACTTAAAGAAAGCCTCTTCTAATACGGCTGCTAATTACATGGCAAAAGCGCCAACAAAAAGTGAAGTATTTTCTGAAGGTCGTTCTGGAGAAAGTATCAGCATTGGATGTTGGATTGGAACTACAGTGAAAGTGCCTAAGCTTTAATGCTTAGTAAAGCGAAACATATAAATTATCTCATAGTCACAGTTTTTACTGTGACTATGTTTTTTTCATGCAAAAACAATTTTAAGGAAGTTCAAAATATTGGTATATTAAGCAGTGAGCCGCAAACTGTTGCTGAAAACATTAATACAAAATACACAGATTCGGGATTATTAGTCATGAATTTGATAAGTTCAAAAATGCTTAATTATTCCAATAGAAATTTTCCATTTTATGAATTTCCCGATGGTATCAACTTAACAATTTATGATGAAGATCGTAATCAAAGTAATGTGGTATCCGATTATGCAATTCTATATGATAAAACCAGCCTCATCGATTTGCAAGGGAACGTTGTTATTGTAACGCATACTAATGACACCTTGTTTGCAGAGCAATTGTTTTATGATCAAGAACGAGAATGGCTCTTTACAAATCGCCCGGTTCGTTTTAGGCGTCAAAGTGAAATTATTAATGGTAATGGTTTTGACTCCGATAAAAGTTTTAAACAAGCCCGAGTAGTAGAAGTTACCGGACGCTTATATATAGACGAATAATTATTATCTTTGTACCAAATTTACTTAAGCATGAAATTACTTCAGTTTTTACAGTATGCCTACTTGTTTTTTGTAGTTCTTTTTATTTATGATGCCATATCCAATTGGAATATAGATAGAAACAAAGCGTACATGTCATTGTTTTTTGCAGCTTTGGCAGTATTTATGTTCTTCTTTCGAAAAAAATTTAGAAAGCGTTTTCAGGATAGAGGTAAATTGTAGTAATGGACTCTGACCTCGTAATCATTATAACATCTTTATTGTTTTCTGCTTTTTTTTCAGGAATGGAAATCGCATATATTTCTTCAAACAAAATACATATTGAAATTGAGAAGAAACAAGATGGCTTTATTGCAAAAATATTAACGAAACTTACGGCAAAACCTTCCAAATTTATTGCCACTATGTTAATTGGAAACAATATAGCTTTGGTGCTTTTTGGATTTTTTATGGGTGATGTGTTGGTGCGATGGTTTCAGGCACAATTACCGTCAAATTCTATAGTATTAAATTATTTGCTCGTAGATTTAAGTTTGCTTACTCAAACCGTAATATCTACGCTTATCATATTAATAACGGCTGAATTTTTACCTAAAGTCTTTTTTCAAATTTATGCCAATAAATTAATTAAAATATTCGCGTTTCCAGCTTATGTATTTTATGTGTTGTTTTCAATGATATCAGAGTTCGTGATTTGGATTTCGGATGTAGTGCTTAAGCGATTTTTTAAAACGGATGGTGATGAGGTACAACTGGCATTTAGTAAAGTAGAATTAGGGAATTACATTAGCGAACAAATGGAGGCGGTAGAAGAGGATGATGATGTTGATAGTGAAATTCAAATATTTCAAAATGCCTTAGAATTTTCTGAAGTAAAATCTAGAGAAGTCATGATTCCACGTACAGAGCTTATTGCTCTGGAACTGCATGACTCTATAAAAGTCCTTAGCGAGTTGTTCACGTCTACAGGATATTCTAAAATCTTAATTTATAAAACTACTATTGATGATATTTTAGGTTACGTGCATTCTTTTGATTTGTTTACTAAGCCAAAAACTATAAAATCTATTGTTAAACCAGTTGAGTATGTCCCGGAGACAATGTTGATAAAAGATGTGCTTAATGTTTTAACAAAACGTCGTAAAAGTGTTGCCATTGTTCTCGATGAATACGGTGGTACTTCGGGTATTATGACTATTGAAGATATTGTAGAAGAATTGTTTGGAGAAATTGAAGATGAACATGATACTATTGTTTTACTTGAAGAGGTGTTGGCCGATGGCGGTTATAATTTTTCAGGCCGTTTGGAAGTAGATTATCTAAATGAAACTTATAAGCTTAACCTGCCAGAGAGTGAAAACTATGAAACTTTAGGTGGATTAATTGTAAACAGTACTGAAGGAATTCCGCAAAAAAATGATATTGTAAAAATTAATAACTTTTTGTTTACGATTTTGGAGGTTTCAAGTACCAAAATTGATGTTGTATCCCTAGAAATAGAGCACGAAGAGTAAATTTCTTATAGAAACTTAATAATCCCGTTAAAGTCCTTTTGTTTTTTAGTATAAAAAGGGTATTTTCGCGCACTATATTTCGTTAAAATAAAACAATAAAATGGCAATTTTAAATAAAATTAGACAACGCTCTTTATTCTTGATATTAGTTATTGCATTAGCATTATTTTCATTTGTTCTTGCAGACTTGTTTAAGAATAGTAGTGGATTTTCAAGTAAATCTCAGAGCATTGTTGCAACCATCAATGGAGAGGACATCCAAAGAGATGCTTTTATGAATAAGGTAGAAGCGGCACAAAGACAGTTTGGAAATTCTATGACTAGCACGCAAGCTATGAATAGAGTTTGGGATCAGGAAGTGAGAAGTAATGTTTTGAAATCACAATATGATGCTCTAGGCATAACTGTGGAGCGCGATAAAATGAGAGATTTGTTAAAACAAGGGCTAGTTGGATTTGAAGAGTTCAATAATGAAGCTGGTGTTTTTGATGAGAACAAATTGAATGAATTTATTGCCAACTTAGAAGCGATTCAGCCAGAAACAACATTATTAAATGGGTCACCTATTAATTTTGAAGCATGGTCTAATTACGAGCAAAATCTTGCAGTATCCGGACGTGAGCAAATGTATATGAACATGGTTAAGGCCGGTGTTGTTGCAACACTTGCTGAAGGTGAGACAGATCATAAACTAGAAAATGATAAGGTTGATGTAAAATTTGTTCAAATTCCTTACGGTACAATCGCAGATAGTGCTATCACCGTTGGAAAATCAGACATTACTAAATACATTAATAATAACAAAAGTAAGTTTGAAGTTGAGGCTTCTAGAGATATTTATTTTGTTCAGTTTATTGAAGAACCTTCTTTAGAGGATGAAGAGGCTATAAAAGCTGATTTATTGGCTTTGCTTGATGATCGTGTAGAATACAACGAAAACACTAAGCAAAATGACACTATACTTGGGTTGTTGAATACAAAAAATCCTGAGGAGTTTGTAAACTCAAATTCAAACAGAGTGTATAATGATAACTTTTTGTACAAGGATAAAATGCCTTTAGAAATTCAGGATACATTATACAAGCTTAATGTTAATGATACTTATGGTCCATACAAATTGGGTCCAGATGTAATGATTACAAGAATTTTGGAAACAAAACAACTTCCAGATTCGGTAAAAGTGAGGCATATATTAATTCCTTTTATAGGTGCTAATGCTGCGGATGCAACAATAACACAAACTGAGGAAGAAGCTAAAGTAACAGCCGATAGTGTTTTGGCAATTGTAAAAAGAAGCAGTTCAAAATTCCCAGAATTGGTAACAGCTTTATCTTCTGATAAAGGAAGTATAGAAAAAGGAGGAGAATATGATTTTCATCCTTACGGCTCTATGGTGCCTGAGTTTAACGATTTTACTTTTGAAGGTAATAAGGGCGATATAGATGTTGTTAAAACGGCTTTCGGTTTTCATATTATTGAAATTCTTGATCAGAAAAATTTCCA
>JAGSHF010000040.1 GCA_023954685.1 Flavobacteriaceae bacterium
AGATTCTCTTTTGTTTGAGGTGGCCAACAACACCTATAGTGACACATTAGTGGTTAAGGTTAGAGATCAAGAAAAAGATTCTTTAACTTTAAAAATGTTTTCACCTAGCACGCTTAAACCGCTAGAAAACCTAGAAATAACGGGGAATACGCCTTTAAGAAAACTAAATGAAGACCGCATTACTATTTTTGATAAAGATTCTATGAACGTTGATTTTACAACTTCATTTGATCAAATTCAAAACACGTATAAAATACAATTCGACAAAACAGAAAGCAATAACTATAAGGTACGGATTTTACCTGACGGCATCACTGATTTCTTTGAGCAAACTAATGATACACTTAATTACATTGTAAAAACTAAATCGGAATCTGATTATGGCAATTTGAGGTTAACGCTTCAAAATGCAGTATACCCCGTAATTGTCCAATTGATTGATGCCAAAGGAGAAATCAAAGCAGAATTGTTTACAAACAAATCTGAACCATTAGATTTTAGACATTTGGATTCTGGTAATTATTATATTAGGACGATTATGGATGCTAATAACAATAATGTTTATGATACAGGAAACTATCTTAAAAAGATACAGCCAGAACGCGTCCTATATTATCCAACAATTTTAGAAATTCGGGTTGGTTGGGATTATGTTGAAACTTTTATTCTAAATTAAATACGTCCCTGTCTTCAAGAAAACGCAGCTTGTCTCTAATGCTTTTTATATGTGCCTTTGCGAGTGTGAATACTTCAATTTGCACTTTACTACTCTCAATATGAGAAAGCGATTCTCCCAAAACATCATAAACGGCAGAATGCCCTGAATACTCGTGATGGTTTGCGTCCGTACCAATACGATTTACGCCAAGACAGTAACTCATATTTTCAATGGCACGCGCTTTTAATAATGCGTCCCAAGCATTAGTTCTTGGTTTAGGCCAATTGGCAACATACATTAATAAGTCATAACCTTCTACATTTCTTGCCCAAACAGGGAAACGTAGATCATAACAAACCATGGGGCATATTTTCCAACCTTTATAATTTATTATAATTTTAGATGTTCCTGCCTCATATACCTCTCCTTCACCTGCCAAATTAAAAGTGTGACGTTTATCATAAATACTGATGTCGTTCTCGGGCCTTACAAAAACAAAGCGATTGTAATACTTATGATCTTCTTTAATAACTAGGCTCCCACAAATGGCCGCATTGGTTTCTTCTGCCAAAGCTTTCATCCAGCCAATAGAAGGCCCGTTCATAGTTTCTGCAACATGTTCAGGGGTCATGGTGAAACCGGAAGTAAACATTTCTGGCAGTACAATAAGGTCTATTTTTTCATTTATTGTTTTTATTTTCTCCGTAAAATTTAGCCTGTTTTGCTCTGGGTTTTCCCAAATCAATTCAGATTGTACCAGTGCTACTTTTAATTGATCTTGCATGAACTAAAAGTAATTAATTTTTTAATTATTTTTATACCTGTTATGAATTTATCTTTTGAAACATGTACGGTTAATCATCTTGATGTCTTGTGCGATATTTCGAGAAGTACTTTTGTTACTGCGTTTGAAAAAGATAATGATCCTGAATATTTTTGGGATTACATCAATTCAGCCTTCAACCCTGAAACGATCTTAGAAGAAATACAGAACAAAAACTCTACCTTCTATTTTATACTTAGCAATAAGACCATCGTTGGATATTTTAAACTAAATCAAGAAGATGCACAAAATGAACTATTTACCAAACCATCTATAGAACTTGAACGCATCTATGTATTGCCTGATTTTCAAGGTCAAGGTATTGGTAAAATTGCTCTTTTTAAAATTATTAAATTAGCACAAGAAAAAAAAGTAGATTTCCTTTGGTTGGGCGTTTGGCAAGAAAACAAAAGCGCCATCACATTTTATCAAAAAAACGGATTCAAAATCTTTGGTAGCCATCCCTATTTTATTGGCAAAGACAAACAAACAGATTGGTTGATGAAATACCAACTAGATTAGTTAACTTTAAATTCGTTTTTAACGCCATTATTTATGAAATATTTCACGACGTTTTTTGCTTTGTTCATCCCATTTATTGGTATTTGTTTTGCTCAAGAAATAAGCTATTTCCCAGAACAAAATGCATCATGGGAAGAAAAATCGCCTTCTTCTTTTAACATTGATGACAATACTTTAAACGATGCCATTGAATTTGCTAAATCTAACGAATACTCAGGATCAAAAGATTTAAGAATTGCCATTCTAAAGGGATTTGAACGTGAGCCATTTCACGAAATATTAGGACCTACAAAAAAGAGAGGTGGCCCTGCAGGAATTGTCCTCAAAGATGGCTATATCATAGGTCAGTGGGGTGATACCAAACGTGTAGATATGACCTTTAGTGTTACCAAAAGTTTTTTATCAACTGTAGCAGGAGTAGCCTATGACAAAGGTTTAATAGCAAATACTAATGATCCGTTAATCAATTATATTTGGGATGGCACTTTTGAAGGTGAACACAATTCTAAAATCACCTGGACTCATCTTTTACAACAAAACTCAGATTGGTCTGGAGAGCTTTGGGGTGGTAAAGATTGGGCGGACCGCCCGCCACGTGAAGGCAATATTGACAATTGGAAATTTAGAGCATTACAAGAACCAGGAACTGTAATGGAATATAATGACGTTCGCGTAAATGTTTTGGCCTATGCTTTAACTCATCTATGGCGTTTACCAGTACCACAAATCTTAAAAAATCATATCATGGATCCTATTGGAGCTTCCACAACTTGGCGCTGGTTTGGATACGATGATGCCTGGACCGTCATTGATGGTATAAAAATGAAATCTGTTACTGGTGGTGGACATTCTGGTGCTGGCATGTTTATTTCCACAGAAGATATGGCTCGATTTGGTCTCTTATTTCTAAATAATGGCAATTGGAATTCAAAACAGCTCATTAGTAAAACATGGATTGATAAAGCCATTACACCTTCAACTCCAAATGCTAATTATGGCTATATGTGGTGGCTAAACAACAAAGGAAATCGGCATTGGGAAGGCTTGAATGAAGATATTTATTACGCCGCTGGATTTGGCGGAAATTTTATCATCATTGATAAAACAAAAAACCTAGTGGTTATTACACGATGGCTAGAGCCTTCTAAAGTTGCCGAATTTATGACAAAAGTTGAGCAAAGTTTTAACTAAATACTATTTAGTATTTCAGCGCCGCGCTTCAAGGTATCATCTGTTTTAGCAAAACAAAAGCGAAGCATTTTTTCATCAAGTCTATTGACGTTAAAAACTGAAAATGGAATAGAAGCAATTCCCTTTTCTTTTGTCAAACGAACAGCAAATTCATAATCGTTCTCTTCGGTAATATTTGCATAATTTAAAGCCTGAAAATAGGTGCCTTTGGAAGGCGTAAATGTGAATTTAGAGCCCTTGATTAGGTCTAAAAACAAATCTCTCTTCGTCTGAAAAAACGCTGACAACTCATCATAATGACTCGGTGTTTCTAAATATACCGCTAATGCTTTTTGTGTAGGATGATGTATACTAAACACACTAAATTCATGCACTTTCACAAATTCATCCATCAAATATTTTGGTGCACAAGCGTACCCTATCTTCCATCCAGTATTATGAAATGTTTTTCCAAAAGAGGCTGATATAAAACTCCTTGATTTAAGTTCCGGAAACAAACAAACACTATGATGCTGTTCACCATCATAAACCATATGCTCATATACCTCATCACTTAATACGATTATATTGGTATCTTTAGTAATCTCTTGCAATTGCATCATATCCGCTTTTGAGAATACTGTTCCACTAGGATTATGCGGTGTATTAATTATAAACATTCTAGTTTTTGATGAGATTTTAGCCTTGACTTCATTCCAATTCACTTTATAATCAGGGTAAGTTAATTGTATGGAAATAGCCTTTGCCCCACTCAATTCAATGGTTGGAATATAACAGTCATAAGCCGGTCTGAGCACCAAAACTTCATCATTAGGTTTTACAAAAGCCGTTATAGCGGCGTAAATTGCCTGAGTCGCTCCAGCCGTAATGGTTATCTCATTTTCTGGGTGATAACTAGACCTGTATAATCTATCATACTTATTTGCAATAGCCTCTCGCAATGAAAAAACACCTCGCATGGGTGCATAATGATTATGCCCATCGTTCATGGCTTTATTAACTAAGTCAATCAATTTTTGATCTCCTTTAAAATCTGGAAAACCTTGAGATAAATTAACTGCATTGTACTGATGTGCCAATCCGCCCATAACAGAAAATATGGAAGGCTCTAAATTAGGAAGCTTTGAAGTTATTTGCATTCTTTAAAGATAATAAGTTAAAAGCAATATATAGACGCAACCTTAAACAATAAAACACATCCTAATATGGTATAACATTTATTTAAAGTTTTAATTAATGAAAACATCATTTTTATTCTTATTGTTGATTGTATCAATATCAACTCTTAACGCGCAAGAAAAAAATACCGATATTAAAAACAAACAAAATGAGCTCTACATAAACATGACGAATTTAATTGGTTATAAATGGCTTGATATTGGTTATGAACGGATATTAAACGAAGAATCTTCAATTGGTATTGGTACATTATTTTCATTAGATAAAGACAATCAAGATTTAGATAGTTATCGAACTTTTTCTATTACACCCTATTACCGTCATTTTTTCTCAAAAAAATATGCTCGTGGCTTTTTTATTGAAGGATTTGCCATGGTTAACTCCGGAGAAAATGAATATTATACTTTTGACAATATAACACTAGATGCATCATATGAAGAATACACCTATACTGATTTAGCAATTGGAATTTCAGCCGGGGGAAAATTTGTATCTAAAAGAGGTTTTCTTGCAGAAATATATTTAGGTGTTGGGAGAAATTTATTAGGCAATAATATCGATTCTGAAATTGTAGGTAGAGGTGGAATCGCAATAGGGTTTCAATTTAATTAAGAAATATTAAGTGTAGTAAGTAGTTCTTTCTTAAAGGTTCTTCCAATTGGAATTTTGTGCCCATTAACAAACACTTCATTCCCCGATATTTTGTCAACAAATTCTTGATTAATAATATATGATTTATGCACTTGCGTAAAAACATTGCTAGGTAGTTTTTCTATCCAATTTTTTAAAGCATCTATAAACGAGAACTTTCCTTTTACCGTAGTTATTGTAATATAATTTCTATCAGATTCTAGATACACAATATCTTTTATTCTAATTTTGTGAAGCGTTTTGTCTACATTCAAAAATAGAGTTTCATCAGATACATCGTCTTTTTTATCAGTATTATTAATTACTTTGCTTTCCACTTTCTTAACCGCTTTTATAAATCGGTCAAAAGAAAAAGGTTTTACTAAATAATCCACAATAGTTTCTAATTCAAAACTGCTAACCGCATATTCTGGATAGGCCGTAGTCATGATAATTGAGGGAGGGTTCTTAATTGTTTTAATAAAATCTAAACCTGAAATATCTGGTAAACTTATATCCAAAAACACCAGATCAACATCATTATTATTCAAAAACCAGTTGGCTTCAATAGCCGCATTATACGTATTGATTAACACCAAATTCGGTGTTCTTGAAATAAAATTTTTCAGAATATTTTGAGCTGGAATTTCGTCTTCTATAATGATACAATTCATACCAGATTCAATTTTAAATTCACAATGAAAGTTTCGCTTTTTGTGATTCGAAAATCATAAGTGTCATTATAGAGTAATTCCAAACGCTTTTCAAGGTTTTTTAACCCAATTCTAAATTCGTTTTCTGAGAGTTTATCTTTATCATAATCGTTCTCGCAAACACATTCTAAAAGACCATTTTTAACTACAATTGAAACTTTTATTTCGCTGTTCAAATTACTGTGCTTAAATGCGTTCTCAATAATAGTAATAAGCAACAGTGGTGCTATTTGATGCGGTTTCTCGTCAATATCTTTGGTGTAATTAATGGTTTTTACACCTTCAGTTCTTATCTCTTGAAATTTCATGTAGTTATCTAAAAACTTCATTTCTTTTTCAAGCGATATGGTTTTAGCATTACTTTCATAAAGCACATGCTTCAAATTATCGGACAACATTAAAATAAGTTCCGGAGTTTCGTCTGGTTTTTCAATAGCATAAGCATAAATGGTGTTTAAATTATTAAACAACACATGCGGATTAATTTGAGATTTCAAAAATTTCAATTCCATTTCGGTATGCTCCTTCGTGATTTTTTCTACCTCTTCCTGCTTGTCAATAAACCGATATAGCATCCAAATGAAGGAGAAAAATATCAATGGCACTAAGGTTTGCCATAAGTAGTCACTTAAACACTTCATAATTGAGCAACCACAACGTGCAAACACATTACAATACAGTTCTGTGGCCAAAAATGAAATTACAGCAAAGACAAAAACATAAAGGACATACATTTTCTTTTTTAGAAAGTATGGCAATAAAAATATGTTGTTAGCGTAGACAATAATCACCAAAATGGATAAGTACTGTAAAAATGGATTTTCACGCCAATAGAAAGGTGAAAAAAGAAATAAGGACACGAATATAAAGAGCATCCAAAAAAGTAGATGTACAAGAATTTGCGAGCTATATCTTTTAATAAATGTCATTTGCTTTTGGGAAAATAAGGAGAAATGTAGTGCCCATCAAAATTTTTGTACGAAAACCCATTTCAAAGTGACCAACGTCAATTAGCAATAGATCATAACAAAAGACGCTTTGATACATTCAAACCTGCAACGTATTTAAATAATTAGTAAAATAAAGGTATTGCAAATACATTTGGATTGAATCAAAAATAATTCATCATGAAACGAACTGTTATTATTATCATCTCAGTATTAATCAATGCCCCCTTTTTTGCACAAGACATTAATCAAGTTATTACGAATGAAAAAGGGGCAAAAATACTCATTAGTAAGGTTAATAAAAAAGGCTTAGTGCAAGCGCCTTTTTCGGACTGGTTTAATAAAAATTATGATGACTATCTAGAAAACGAGAAAGTGGTAAATGCAATACAAGAAAACATAAACGATTATGAAATTAAGGCTTTTTTCGGGTCTTGGTGCGGTGATAGTAAGCGTCAATTACCAAGATTTTATAAAATTCTAGAAACTGCAGAATTCCCCGAAGATCAACTTGAAGTCATTGCTTTAGATCGCAAGAGTGATGCCTATAAACAAAGTCCGAATGGCGAAGAACAAGGTTTGAATATTCATCGTGTACCCACGTTTATTTTTTATAAAGACGGGAAAGAAGTCAATAGGATAGTTGAGCGCCCTAAGGAGACCATAGAACGTGACATCTTAAAAATAATAAACAATCAAAAGTACACGCCTAACTACAGGGGAGTCCAGTATCTTAATCGTTTATTTAAGCATAAAACACTTGACGAATTAAAATTAGAAAAGCGTGAAATAGTAAACACGCTAACAGATTATGTAGATGGTAGAGGGGAATTGAATACTTATGGTTATGTTTTGTTAAGCGCCAAAGAATATGATAAATCTATTTTTGTATTCACCTTAAACGTCATGCTATACCCAAATAAATATAACGTCTATGACAGTTTAGGAGAAGCATACTATACCGAAAACGAATTCAACGAAGCGACCAAACAATATTATAAGGTATTAAGCTTAAACCCAACACACAAAAACGCAAAAACAATGATTAATAAAATGGCAGGTTTGGTGAACTAAATAATTTCCATTTTCTTTAATAAGAAACTTGCATTCATATTCTGGCAAATCCCTTGTTTTAATTTGTAGTCAAAATAAAGCTCATCATTGACAATTTTAGCATCAAAAAAATAGTTTTTAACAGCATCAAGCTCTTTCTCTATTTCGCATAAACTGAGGTCGTGTGTTGCTATTATACCTGTTGCATTTCCTGCTACAAGTTTTTCTACAAATTTTCTTGAGCCAATAGCCTTGTCAGTACTATTTGTGCCCTTTAAAATTTCATCTAGAATTATAAAATAAGGCTCTTCGGCAATTTGGTCAACTATAAATTTTAAACGTGTTAATTCAGAGAAAAAATACGAACTGTCATCAGCTAATGAATCTGTTGTACGCATACTCGTAATTAATTTTACTGGGGAATATTTGCTCGCTGTAGCACAAACAGGCAATCCCATATTTGCCATAACAATGTGCAATGAAACTGTTCTTAAAAATGTGCTCTTTCCAGCCATATTAGCGCCAGTAACAATAAAAAATTCTTCGTTTTCAATAATTAAATCGCTATCTATTCGCTTGGTTGAGTCCAACAGTGGGTGCCCTAAATTACTGGCATCAATAACAGCTTTTGAAGCATTAATTTCTGGATATACAAATGCGGGATGGTTAAAGGCAAAATTCCCTAAAGAATTGTAAGCATCAAAAAATGAAACGACTTGAAACCAATGTTCCACGACTTCGCCATATTCTAAAATCCACTGTTCTATCTTATAACTCTGCATTAAATCCCAAAGTAAAAATCCATTCCCTAAGATGATAAAAAACATATTATTTCTATTCTCTAAAGCATCGAGAGATTTTGAAAACGCCGTAAAGATTTCCGATGATTTCTTACCTTTAAGAGTGATTTGTTGCTGCTTATCTTTAAGTAATTCTGATGAAAACGTTTCAGATTCTATTTGATCTAACAGCAAGGCATATTGACGAAAAGTATCTTTTACTTGAGTGGAATATTGCGCTAGATGAGAGACTTTACTAAAATAAATAGCGATAATTGCAATCCCAACAAGTAACCAATACACCACATAAGCAATTGGTGCTATTTTTAAAATGCTTAATACTATAACTGCAATAGATATGGTTCCAAAGACATAAGGAAACCATTGCATTATTCTTGGTATAAATATCTTGTAGTTTTTTAACCAATTTACAATGACAGTTGAAGCGGTTTTTTCATCTATCAATTGTCCTTTTGCAGTGTATTCTTGCCGCCAATTTGCTTTCTCAGCTAACTCTTCAATAGCTTTTTGACGCTTTATAATTTGCTTAACATTATTTGCTTTTAGGGCGTTGGCAAGGTTATGAGTACCTTCAGTTGTTGCCGTCCTATTGATAAACTGAAAAAACGAGCCGCGACCAAATAAATCTATATCCAAACTGTAGAAATGACTTGGATTTTGGTAAGCGACACCATCAAATCTATCATGAAATGATCCCGAAGCTATACTAATTTCTTCTTCGTTAATTTTTAATATTGCTCTAACCAAATCCCTTTGCTTTTTAGCATCAGTATGTTTGGAAAGTAAAATTAAAAATACAGATATAGATACTACTGCTATGGCAATGGCAACTTCAAGTTCAAGGAAGTAATAATAAATTCCAAATACGCCTAGTAAATAAACTGCAATTCTTGTGAGACTAAAGCATAGCAACTTAGATTTAAACGCATTTAGTTTGCCTTGATAGATCTCAATTTGAGATTTATAGAATTGAATAGGTTGGCGCATGGGGCTTGTTTATTTCTGCAAAGGAACGCAAAAGGAATAGTATAACCAACTAAGGCATAACCCATTGATCGTCCATATTTTCCTTTACAAATTCATTTTATCCAAATTCTCAAAAACAGATATAATGGTATATACCGCTTTAACATAGAAGTTGGGGTGAATATTTTCAAAATCATCTGATGGTTGGTGATAATCTTTATGGTCTTCTTCTCCAAAATAAAGGAAAGGAATTTCCTTTTTATGAAATGGTGCATGATCTGATGAATTCATCCAATTTTGCTTACCATCGAGCCCGTCATGACCAGTTAAAAGGTTGAAATTTTCAGGAAGTTCAATATTAATTGCCGATTTCAATTGAATATAATGTCCCGATCCCACAACATACAATTCATCTTTTTCATTTCGACTTATCATATCCATGTTAATATTGAGCACTATATTTTCTATACCAACGGCTACATCTACATTATCCACAAAATAACGAGATCCCTGTAGTCCCAATTCTTCAGCATCAAAAGCGGCCAATATTACTGAATGTTTAGGAGGATTTTTCTGGAAGTATTCTGCAAAAGCAAACAAAGCACTTATGCCTGATGCATCATCATCTGCCCCGTTATAAATCTTCCCGTTTTTAATACCTTCATGATCGTAATGTGCAGAAATGACAATATATTTATCTGGTCTTTCAGACCCTTCTATTTTTCCCAGAACATTTATTCCTTGATACGACTTTTCTTTGTTTTTAAAAGAAAATTGCTGCTCATAACTTTCCGTAAGTGGCTTAACTTGAAGTATTTTAAGCTGAGCAATTATATAATCTTTTGCCTTTAAACTACTTGCCGTTCCTGTGCGTCTTCCTTCCAGAGCATCGGACGATAAAACCTCAACATGTTGTAAAAGTGAAGCGGTATTAAAACGGGTTTGCTCAAAATCTATAACTTCTTCAGATTTATCAGTGCTTTGACCGTTACAAGAAGCTAAAACGAAGGCAAGAAAAACTAATGCAATGAGTTTAATGTTCATAATTATTTAAGGCTCGCTTTCATCAACTCACGATTCATTCTAGCGATATTTTCTAATGAAATTCCTTTTGGGCATTCAATTTCACAAGCTCCAGTATTAGTACAATTACCAAAACCTTCTAAATCCATTTGTGCCACCATGTTTTGAACCCGGTCTACAGCTTCAACTTGGCCCTGAGGTAATAATGCATACTGCGATACCTTAGCTCCTACAAATAACATTGCTGAAGAGTTTTTACAAGTTGCTACACATGCACCACAACCAATACAGGTTGCTGCATCCATAGCCTCATCTGCTGCGTGTTTCGATATTGGTATTGAATTTGCGTCCTGAGTATTCCCAGATGTGTTGACAGAGATATAACCCCCTGCTTGTTGAATACGCTCAAAAGCCGTTCTATCAACTACCAAATCTTTAATCACAGGAAACGCTGCCGCTCTAAATGGCTCAATGGTAATAGTATCACCATCTTTAAACATACGCATGTGCAATTGACATGTTGTTATGCCTCTATCTGGGCCATGAGCTTCTCCATTGATATACATAGAGCACATGCCACAGATACCTTCACGACAATCATGATCAAAAGCAACAGGTTCATCTCCAGAATCAACCAATTGTTCATTTAAAACATCCATCATTTCTAAAAAAGACATATGTTCTGAAATATCAGTCACTTTATAATCCACCATTCGACCTTTGTCGTTAGCGTCTTTTTGTCTCCAAATTTTTAACGTTAAGTTCATAATGTCTTTCTTATTTGTATGAACGTTGTTTAAGTTCAATATCTATAAATTCTAATTCTTCTTTATGTAAAACCGCATCTGCAGGTTCTCCCTTATATTCCCAAGCGGCAACAAAAGCATAATCCTTATCATTACGTTTTGCCTCGCCTTTTTGCTCTCCATCCAATTCTACTGATTCTTCTCTAAAGTGGCCTCCACAAGATTCTTCACGCATTAAAGCATCTTTGGCAAACAATTCTCCCAGTTCTAAGAAGTCTGCTACTCGTCCTGCTTTTTCTAGTTCGGGATTCATTTCATTTGCAACTCCAGGAACTTTTACTTCTTTCCAAAACTCTTCACGAATCGCTTTAATTTCAGACATTGCTTCTTTTAATCCATCAGCATTTCGAGACATCCCTACTTTGTTCCACATCACATTCCCTAATTTCTTATGAAAATAATCTACAGATTTAGATCCATTATTATTGACAAAGAAATTAATGCGATCCGTTACTTCTTTTTCAGCTTCTTCAAATTCTTTAGTCTCCGTTGAAATTTTCCCGGTACGAATATCATCAGATAAGTAATCTCCAATGGTGTATGGTAATACAAAATATCCGTCTGCTAGTCCTTGCATTAATGCTGAAGCTCCCAATCTATTTGCACCATGATCAGAGAAATTCGCTTCTCCAATACAGTACAATCCATCGACGCTGGTCATTAGGTTATAATCCACCCAAACACCACCCATTGTATAATGTACAGCTGGATAAATCATCATTGGTGTTTTATACGGATTTTGATCTACAATTTTCTCATACATTTGGAATAAGTTTCCATATTTAGCCTCAACAATACCTTGACCCAATTCGTATATTTTTGCTTCAGAAGCATCCGTTAAATTATGAATCTTAGCCTGTTCTTTTCCGTATCGTTGAATTGCTGATGCAAAATCTAAATACACTGCTTCTCCAGTTGCATTTACACCATACCCCGCATCACAACGTTCTTTTGCCGCACGAGATGCTACATCTCGAGGCACTAAATTACCAAATGCCGGATAGCGACGCTCCAAATAATAGTCTCTTTCGTCTTCAGATAAATCGGTTGGCTTTTTACGTCCTTCTCTAATCGCTTGTACATCTTCAATATGCTTTGGCACCCAGATACGGCCATCATTACGCAACGATTCAGACATCAACGTTAATTTAGACTGATAATCACCTGAACGAGGAATACATGTTGGGTGAATTTGAGTATAACAAGGGTTTGCAAAATGCGCCCCTTTTTTGTGAATTTTCCAAGCAGCAGTAGCATTAGAACCCATGGCATTTGTTGATAAGAAATATACATTTCCGTATCCTCCTGAAGCAATAACAACAGCATGTGCTGAATGTCTTTCTATCTCACCGGTAATTAAATTACGAGCGATAATTCCGCGAGCTTTACCATCAACTTTTACAACATCAAGCATTTCGTGACGATTAAACATTTCAATCTTACCACGAGCAATTTGACGATTCATTGCTGAATAAGCACCTAACAATAATTGCTGACCTGTTTGTCCTTTAGCATAAAACGTTCTAGATACTAACACACCACCAAATGAACGGTTATCTAACAAACCGCCATAATCACGTGCAAAAGGAACCCCTTGTGCGACACATTGATCAATAATGTTTGTTGATACCTCAGCCAAACGATAAACGTTAGCTTCCCTTGAGCGGTAATCTCCTCCTTTTACAGTATCGTAAAATAATCTATATGTTGAATCACCATCACCTTGATAGTTTTTAGCCGCATTAATTCCGCCTTGAGCGGCAATAGAATGTGCACGACGTGGCGAATCTTGGTAAGCAAATGCTTTTACATTATACCCTAATTCTGCCAAGGTTGCTGCGGCCGAACCACCTGCTAACCCGGTTCCTACAACAATAACATCGATATGACGCTTGTTTGCTGGGTTTACTAAGTCGATATTATTTTTATAGTCTGTCCATTTATCTTTAATTGGACCCTTTGGTACTTTTGAATCTAAAGCCATACTATTTAAGATTAATGGTTTAAATGATGATAAAGTGCAATAAAAATAAATCCTAATGGAATAATTATTGAATATGCTTTACCTATATTTTGTAATGTTTTCTTTCTTCCAGACGTAGCTCCCATGGATTGAAATGCCGATGTAAATCCGTGCAATAAGTGCAGTGCTAAAAAGACAAACGCCAACACATAAGCACCAACTCTAACTGGGCTTAAGAATTTCTCCTGAAGTTCGTGAAAGTATCTGTAGCCTTCAACACCCTCATGCATACCAGACCAATCACCTTGTATGAATTTTGTGTTAATTTCAGGAAACCAGAAATCGATAAAATGTAAAACTACAAATGCAAGAATTGCCAAACCTGACCAAATCATGTTTCTACTCATCCAAGACGAGTTTGCTGCCCCATTGTTTTTAGCATATTTGACACCATTTGCTTTTTTGTTTTTAAGCTCTAATACAAATCCCATAACGAAATGGAATACGACACCAAAAATCAAGACAGGTTGCAAAGCAAACTGAACAAATGGATTGGTACCCATAAAGTGAGACACTTCGTTAAACACATCAGGATTAATTACTGAAAGAATGTTGATAGCAAAATGTTGTAATAAGAAAAACATGAGGAAAAAAGCTGAAAGCGCCATGGCTACTTTTCTTCCTATCGAAGATTTTAAAAATCCGCTCATTATTTTGAAGTTATTTAATGTTCCGCAAAAATACTTTACAATATAGTCTTAGGCAAAAAGTTGTGCCTATAAATTTGTATTTAGAATGATTTTAAAGAGCCTGTTAGTTTAACAAGCCCCATAAAATCATTAATTTATATGAAAATTCTATTTATTTCAAAATAAATGGCACCTTCTCTGACCCAATTTGGATGGTATAATCGCCTTTTGGTAAATAATATTTACCGTTTTGTGCTTTTTTTATTTTTAGTTCTGAATTCTCCTTGATCAATACATTTCGCTCTGCATCTGACAAAACAAAATCATACTCCATATAATTGAATCCTTCCACCATTTCCACCGGTATTGAGTGTATTAATGCACCCGCCTTAGTCAAAATATTTAAATTTTGATTTGCACTTGCTTTTGAATAATACACAATGGTTGTTGATGGGTCAAAACTTGGATAAAACTGTCCCCAAGATCTACCCCAACGCGGCGATACTCGCACTTCTTCCGGCTCAAAAATAGTGACTGCCTTAGTTGCGGCCGTACTCATCCTTTGTAGTGATGAGATATTAGTTTTATAAATAGAACGGCCATGTGTGCCGACAAGTAAATCATTAACATCTTCTTGAATTACTAAATCATGAACCGCCACCGCAGTTAAACCATGACCAAATGCGTCCCAACTACTACCGTTATCAAATGATGTATAAACCGCATTATCAGTACCTAAGTATAATAGATTAGCACTTACTGGATCTTCCTTAATAACATTAATAGCACCTTCAGGTAAATTTGAATTAATTTCCTTCCATGTTGTACCGTAATCCTCACTCATATAGGCATAAGGCTTAAAATCATCATTTCTGTATCCATTAAGAGTAGCATAGACTCTACTTTCGTTATGCTTAGATGCAATTACTCGAGAGACCCAAAGTCCTTGAGGCAAATTATCAGAAACACGTTGCCAAGCTTCTCCACCATTTTTAGTAACATTAATGTAACCGTCATCACTACCAACATAAATTAAGCCTTGTTTCATTGGACTCTCAGAAATTGCAGTTAAAGTACCATAAGGAACATTTCCTTTTTTGCCTCCCGTTGTTAGATCTTCAGAAACAGGCTCAAAATCCTTACCCTGATTATTTGAACGCAACAACTTGTTGGCTCCCATATACAATACATCTTGATTATGTGGTGACAATAATATTGGTGTTTGCCAATTATAACGATATGGTGCTTCACCTAAAGAATGCTTCGGATGGATACGCAAGCGTTTTCCAGTACCTAAATGTTGTCTTGTATAGAATCCAAATTGAGATCCCGAATACACAAGTTCATGATCTCTACTATCTATTTGCACTTGCATGCCATCACCACCTCCAATAGCCTTGTATGGATATTGCCCTTGTGATTCCCAACGTTTTGAAGCTGTATAATCACTAGGTCCATACCAAACGCCATTATCTTGAAGTCCTCCATAAACATGATATGGCTTCTCATTGTCAACATTAATGTAATAGAATTGTGCAACCGCCGGTGCATTATTTTTAGTCCAATTTTCACCATCGTCATAAGTAATATTCACACCACCATCATTTCCATTAATTACATGTCCATCTAATTTCGGGTTTACCCAAATGGCTTGATGATCACTGTGCACATTTTCTTTGCCTATCGACGAAAATGTTTTTCCGCCATCGTCAGACATTATTATTGGCACCCCTAATACATATATCTTCTTTTCATTTGATGGATTTACGGCAATAACACCAAAGTAATACCCGTACGAACTATAAACGCCGTCAAGATAATCATCATGTGTTTTTGCCCAAGTCTCACCGCCATCAGAAGATTTATAAACCTCTGCACCAATAACTTCAGAATCAAAAAGTACTGAATTGGCATTTTCTAAATACAATGCCAAATCACTCGGTTTGATTTCATCGTTTTTCACCATCTCCTTGATTTTCTCTGCAGAATATTTATTATCAAAGCGATTTTTAGACAAGAATTGACCTAAAGCCTTATCGTCTAATTTCAATAAATCGTCTTTGCTCATTGTTTTAAAGGTGTTTTTCTCAAGCCCTTCACTTTCAGCCTTTTCATCTGCAGGTCTTCTAAATTGATTATCCAATAACGCATAAATCACGTTGTCACTAAACGCTGATAAGCCGATTCTACCAACCCCGCTCCCCGTAGGAAATCCTTTTCCTTCAAGCGTTAATTTCGTCCAGGTTGACCCAGCATCCGTACTTTTATATATTGCCGAATTTTCGCCATCACCATCAAAATTCCATGCTTTTCTTACACGTTCCCATGAAGCCGCAAACATAATGTTAGGGTTATTGGGCGATACACTAATATCAATTATTCCGGTATCATTATTAATAAACAGGGTATTATTCCATGTTTTCCCGCCATCAGTAGTTTTGTATATACCACGTTCTCCGTTTGACGAATATAAATGTCCAGCAGCACCTACTACAACCTCATTAGGATTGTTCTTATTAATAATAATTCGTCCTATATGATGTGAATCTTGCAAACCAACATTCTCCCAGGTTTCACCTTTATTTGTAGATTTCAAAATTCCTATTCCTGCATAAGAAGATCTCGAAGAATTACTTTCTCCGGTCCCAATCCATATGGTTCCAGCGGTCCAATCTACCGCAATATCACCCATATTTTGCGTAGGTGCATTATCTGCAACTGGAATAAAAGAAGTGCCGTTATTGTTAGTATACCATAGTCCTCCTGATGCATAAGCCACATAAAATTCATTTGGATTATCTGGGTTTACATCAAAATCTACAACACGACCACTCATAATAGAAGGTCCAATATTTGTAAATGGCACGTTAGCTACCTGCGAATTTTGGGCGTAGGTACCAAAAGTCACTAATAAAGATAGGGTTAAAAGTTGTTTAATCAATTTCATCTTAGGTTGGTTTTTAAAAAGTTCTTGAAATTAATTAAAGTAATTGGAAGTATCAACAATCTTGTAAAAAAAGGGCCGTATTTAACAATTCTATATTCGTAATTGCTATTTTTGATTCAAACCATCCAAAATGAAATACAAATTTCTCTTATTTTTCCTTCTTTTGCAGTTGTCCTGTACAATGGAGAAAACTTATGATATTGGTGAAATTATAACACCCCAAGGCGATGTGCTAATTTGGTTATATAATGAAACCCCAAAACATAAAGCAAGTTTTATAGAATTGGCCAATAATGGCTATTGGGATTCCCTAACCTTCAATCGTGTGATCCCAAACTTTGTGGCTCAAGGTGGCTGCCCAGACACCCCTGAAGGTTTTAATGACCCCGAGTATTTATTAGAACCTGAATTTAACAACTCATTACAACATTTCTATGGTGAAATAGGGGCTGGTCGTGATGACAACCCTGGTATGGTATCTGCGAGATGCCAGTTTTATGTAGTGCAAAATAGGGATGGTTTGCACCGTTTAGACAATAAATTTACTGTTTTTGGTAAAGTAATTAAAGGCATGCCTATTATAGACGCGATCACTAATGTTGAGCGCGATTCCACAAACATGCCTTTAACACCTATTACCCTTGATGTCAATATAATTTCATTAACAGAATCTGAATTAAAAAAACTATATCCTGATTATAAATAGACTGATTATTCCTCCCATTTCCAATCGCCACCAATAATCAACTTTTCTTTAAGGTCATTTTTAATCATGAATTCTTTAGTGGTTTCACTATCCATTTTGGTTGCTGGTAATACTTCGGCATTCGCAAGTCCATAAAGCATCATCGTACCAAAACGTGAGGTATTTGTAATATGATCTTTATTAACCAGATTGAAATCATCACAATCTGAATGATAACAGCCATAAATAGAACGGTCTAAATTACTATGAATCGATAAAATTGGCACACCTTCTAACATAAATGGTTGGTGATCACTGTGCAATCCAGAACGGTTAGAGAACTTATTTTGGTAGATGGTATCTTGTTGTTGAATCGTTGCACCAAGCTTAGTAAAGAAATTTTCATCATTCAATTTACCTCCCGCGTTCATTCCAATTGGGTTGCCGCCCATATCAAGATTCATCATGTATTTGATGTTTTCAATTGTGTTATTTTTTACAGCTTCAGCTACCATATGTCTAGATCCAAAAAGCCCTTGTTCTTCGCCCATAAATAAGACGAACTTCACGGTTCTTTTAGGGCGTAAATTATTAGCCTTAAACGCACGTGCAATATCGACTACTGCAAAAGATCCAATACCGTTATCAATAGCACCAGTTGCTAAATCCCAAGAATCCAAATGACCACCAATTACAATTTCTTCCTCTGGAATCTCAGTTCCTTTTATAGTTGCTACTACGTTTCTAGCTTGAATCATGCTGCTATTATTCGTCATTTTAATAGTAGCTGTAGAAGCGCTTTCTTTTAGTTTCTCTTTCAAGGCCATACCATCTTCTTTACCAATACATACCGCAGGAATTGAAAGTAGTTCTCCAGTTACAGATGCCGTCCCTGTCAATAATACCCCATTAGGCACTTGATTGATAATGATAATACCAATAGCACCGTATTTTAATGCTAGTGCTGTTTTTTCACTGCGATGTAAGTTACTTAATCCTTCTTCGCTACCTTCTAAGATTCCGATGTATACTAATACAGTGTTTCCTTTAGCGCCTTCTGGATTAGCAAGATAATCGACCTCCAGTCCATTCCCGAAATCTACGATGTTCGCAGTGACTTCAGCTTCAACTGGCGAATGCCCTAAAGTCACCACTTTAGTTTCATTACCATCTATGGATAGAGCAACTTGACCTCTAGACCATGCCTCAACTTCAAAAGATTGATATTCAACATCTTCAAATCCATATGACTTTAATTTATTATAAACGTAGGTTTCGGCTTTTGCGCCATTTTCCGATCCAGTTAAACGATGACCTATAGTTTCACTAGACTCCTTTAAATTGCTATAGGCTTCAGCATTCGCTTTAATTTCCGCATCTATTTTGGCAAATAACGCTGCATTTGTAACTTCTTTTTGTTCTTCTTTACATGCAGCAATACTTAGTATTAATGCTGCTAGAATTAGGACTTTTTTCATTGTTGTTAATTTTTGTTTTGGTTAGTGTGTTACGTATTGGTTTACATTTTAATTTTGTGCTCTGTATCTATTTTGAGCTTACTTTTTTTAAGTTGCTCGTTTAATTCTGGGACTTCTTGTTTTATAAATATTTCAAAATTATCATTAACCAATTGTAAGCGTTTATTGAAAATGGCCTTCACCTCAACCTGTTGATCCGTAGGTTTAAAATCTATGCCATGGCCTGACAAGTCACTAGCAAGGGCACTTAATCTACCATACAATTTCATAGGTGACCTAAACGCATCTTCACGTGCCCCAGTTAAATGAATATCATATAGTCCTGAGGCAATACTTTGTGCTGTTTGACTTAGTTCGTTTGCCTTTTCAATATCCGACGATTTGGTAAGCTTAGGGATGATACTATCCAATTCACTCCTTACCACTTCAATGGTATTAATCATATTTACAGCAAGGTTCATAGCGTCACGTAATTCTAAAGAGGCTTCTACTTGCAATTTTATATCTTCAATTGAACCTTCGGACTTTGGATCCTTTAAAACCTTGAGGTCTCTCACAAATTCTTGCCCATCAACAATAAGCTTTACTTTGTAAGAATCTGGAACAACTTTAGGTCCAAATTGACCGCGCATTAAATCCAAATCCCAAGTTACTAAAGGACGCCATCCTTCCCCATTGAGTTGAACCCAAGGTCTTCCTGGAGGTGTGGTGCGAATACGAGGCTTGAACGTAGGTTCATAACGTAAATCCCACATCACACGATTCACTCCTTTGTTATTTTTACCTTTTAGGGTTCTAATAAGCTCGTCATTTTGAGATAAAATTTGAATCTCAACATTTTTAGCTAACGTATCTTTTAAGAAATAATTAATCTCTGCGCCGTACGATGGGTTTCGGCCGGCATTCAAACTTGGCCCATCGGTTTTAATACTTTGCTTATTATGAAATCGATATGCCTGGCGTAAGCTAAATAGATGAATATTTTTTCCTTGTGCTTCATCGGCATATTCACGTAATGGCGAAATATTATCTAAAATGTAATAGCCGCGGCCGTAAGTTCCAACCACCAAATCATCAAAACGTTCTTGAATGGTTAACCAATATATTGGTGAAGGCGGTAAGTTATTTCTTAAACGCATCCAATTATTGCCATCATCAAAACTGATATAGAGACCATTATCTGTCCCTAAATAGAGCATCCCTTCTTTTTTAGGATCCTCTTTTACCACATGTGCAAAACTGTGAATGGATTTTGGAACGCTTGTACTTATTTTCTTCCACGTTTTTCCGTAATCGG
>JAGSHF010000227.1 GCA_023954685.1 Flavobacteriaceae bacterium
CTACAACCTCGTGAATATTAAAAATGGCTTCAGGCACATCTTGGAAGAGTGTTTTCATAGCTTCTGAAGACTTAAAATAATATTCCTGATTAGGTAAACCATAACGATAACCTCTGCCTCTACCTATTGGTGTCGTCTGCTTTTCACCCTCTTTTACACACAGTAAAATATCATGGGCATTGGCATCCTCTTGATAACTGTAATATGTATTATTTGAAGCAACTAATTTCACCTCATGTTTCTTAGAAAAAGCTATCAATACCGGGTTCACTCGATTTTCATCTTCCTGATTATGACGCATCAATTCTATATACAAATCTTCTCCAAAGGCTTTCTTCCACCATAGCAACGCTTCTTCTGCCTGATTCTCACCAATATTTAGCACCTTGCTTGGGACTTCACCATATAGGTTTCCCGTGAGTACAATAAGATCTTCTTTATATTCTTCTATTAGCGTTTTATCAATTCTTGGCACATAATAAAAACCATTCACATAGGCATGTGATGATAATTTGGCAAGGTTATGGTATCCGTTTTTGTTTTTTGCAATCAACACTACTTGATAGCCGTTATCCTTTCGTGTTTTATCCAAATGATCCTCACATACAAAAAACTCACAACCAATAATGGGCTTCATTTCCTTGAATCTGGCGTCTTCTCCTTTTTCTTCAGCTTCCCTATTTTTTTCTTGAACCGATTTATTATGTTTGTTAACTGCATTTACAAAATGAAAAGCCCCCATCATATTGGCATGATCTGTCAAGGCTACAGCAGGCATTTCATGTTCAGCGGCAACACCTACCAAATCAGCAATACTGATGGTAGATTGCAATACAGAAAATTGCGAATGGTTATGTAAATGCACAAAATCTACAGCTGCTAAATCAGAAATATTTTGTTGGATATCCTCAGATGAAATATCACTGCCTTGTGCCTTTTGTAATCGACTATTTATTTTAGCACTTTCATTCTTTAAATTGATGTGCTTTAATCCAATAAGTTGAATTTCTTTTGGATTTTCCTTTGTGAAATTTTCAAAATAATCTGGTTGAACATCAAGCTGCTCTTTAGTATATTGCTCACGACGGATAAGTTCGAAAAAACAACGTGTAGTGGCCTCCACATCGGCAGTTGCATTATGTGCTTCGCCAAAAGGCTTATTAAATAGAAATTGATGCAACTCAGTAAGCGTTGGCAACTTAAATTTACCATAACGTCCTCCCGGAATTTCACATAAACTGGCGGTATGCTCCGTACATGTATCTAAAACCGGTAGTTCTTGCAAGACATTTTCCACATCACCTCTCACAAATTCCGCACCCATTATATTCAGATCGAATCCAACATTTTGTCCTACAACAAACTTGGTTTTCCCTAAAACTTCATTGAACTTTTCTAAAACTTCGGTCAAAGACACACCTTGCTCCTGAGCCAATTCGGTAGAAATACCATGAATTTTCTCGGCATCGTAAGGGATGTTAAACCCTTCAGGCTGCACCAAATAATCTTGATGCTCAATACAGTTACCCATGGCATCATGTAATTGCCACGCAATTTGTATACACCTAGGCCAGTTATCTGTGTCCGTTATTGGTGCATTCCAACGTTTTGGTAAACCCGTAGTTTCTGTATCGAAAATTAAGTACATGTAGTTCGTAAATTTATTGAAGTCTGTCTTTGAATAGTCTCAAATAACGAGCTGATAAAAATACGTAGAATATCTACTTTTTTAAAGTGAAGTTATAAACAGTTGTAAACAAAAATCAAAAGCTACAAATTGGCTTTTGATTATAAATTATTGCGTTTTTTAATTTTAATCACCATCCTCGGTAACACCTACAAATGCCACATTATAAACCTGCCCTTTATTAAAATTGATGCTTTTAAGACCGTCATTAGAGTAAGCATTGAACCAAAATATACCAGTTACCGTTCTAGGTGACACACTATAATCAAAGCTTTCTATAATTATTTCTCCATCAGATGGATAAGGTGTTAGGCTTTCGTCTGGTGCGTTTTTTGTAGAATACACGATTCCGTCAGCGTCAACAAATCTCGCTTCATTAGCTGAGTTAGGTCCAAACTTATAGGTGCCCCGCGTAGCATTATCAGTCACAAATAAGAGCGTCTCTGCAGTATTATTACCTTCAATCAGCAAACCTCCATTATAAATATTTGCTTTATAATTTGTTGCTTTCCAAAATTCTCCATTTAAGTTACCCTGTATCGCTGGTGTATTAAACTCCACGTCATTATCACAGCCAGAGACACTAAAACACAGTAAAATAAACAAAAATAAATTTCTCATATCCTCATAACGAATTTGTCGATTCAAAAGTATAATAAAATATTCAAACAATTAATTGACTTTTAGAAATTTATAGTATCTTTGCGCTCTCATTAATAATAGAGGTCGCGAACCTCACTAATTAATTTTTATGGCAGTTAAATTAAGACTACAAAGACACGGTAAAAAAGGAAAACCTTTTTACTGGATTGTTGCAGCAGATGCAAGATCAAAAAGAGATGGTAAATTCTTAGAGAAATTAGGAACTTACAATCCAAATGTAAACCCAGCAGTTATTGACTTAAATGTTGATGGTGCAGTACAGTGGCTTCAAAATGGAGCTCAACCTACAGATACAGCAAGAGCAATATTATCTTATAAAGGGGTAATGCTTAAGAATCATTTAGCAGGTGGTGTACGAAAAGGCGCTTTAACTGAAGAGCAAGCAGAAGAGAAATTCAACGCTTGGTTAGAGGAAAAAGCTGGAAAAGTTGGCACAAAAGCAGATGATGTAGCTAAAGCAGAAGCTGAAGTAAAGGCAAAAGCATTGGAAGCTGAAAAAGCAGTAAACGAAGCAAGAATCGCAGCAGCTGCTCCGGTTGTTGAAGAAGTAGTTACAGAAGAAGCTCCTGCAGAAGCAGCCGCTACTAACGAAGAAGAGTAAAAAATTATTTTTTATACTTTTAAACTCCGATACGTTGTGTCGGAGTTTTTTAGTTAAAAACGTTACATCCAACACCATTCAAAGATGCAAAAAGAAGATTGTTTCTATCTAGGTAAAATTGTAAGAAAGTATAGCTTTAAAGGTGAGCTTCTCGTAAAATTGGATACGGATGAGCCAGCACTTTATGAAAACTTAGATGCTGTTTTTATTCAAGTAAAAAATTCTTTAATTCCATTTTTTATAGAAAGTTCTCAGTTACATAAATCAGATTTATTGCGTTTAAATCTTGAAGAAGTGACCAATGAAGAAGATGCTGATGCTTTACTAAAGAGTGATGTATATCTACCTCTTGAATTGTTACCCAAATTAGAAGGAAACAAATTCTATTTTCATGAAGTCATTGGATTTACAATCAAAGATAAGAGCTTTGGGGAAGTAGGGATTATTAAAGGTATTAATGATTCTACAGCGCAAGCCCTTTTTGAAATTGATAGAGAAGGCACAGAAATTCTAATCCCAATGAACGATGAGTTTATTGTGGAAGTGAATCGTACTACTAAATCTATAATGCTAGATGTCCCTGAGGGTTTGATTGAGTTATATCTTTAATAAAATCAAGTGAATAAGCCTTTTCGTTTTAAACAATTCGAAGTCAATCAAAACCGATGTGCTATGAAAATTGGCACCGATGGCGTTTTACTTGGCGCTTGGACGTCTCTAAAAAATCGACCCAATTCCATATTGGATATTGGTTCAGGCACTGGGGTTATCAGTTTAATGTTAGCGCAACGCAGTACTGCTGAAATTATTGATGCCGTTGAAATTGATGCAGATGCTTATGAACAATGTGCCGACAATTTTGAAAATTCTATTTGGAGTGATCGCCTTTTTTGTTATCATGCCTCATTACAAGAATTTGCTCAAGAAATAGATGACGAATACGAATTGATTATTTCTAATCCGCCATTTTATACTGAAGATTTTAAAAGTGATAATCTTCAACGAGACATGGCGCGTTTTACAGATGCACTCCCTTTTGAACATCTCGTAGTTTGTGTTGCCAATCTACTAGCAGAGCAAGGCGTGTTTTCTGTTGTAATTCCTTTTAAAGAAGAAACTTCTTTTATTGATTTAGCGTCTAGGGTAAACTTATTTCCAAATAGAATTTTACATGTAAAAGGCAATCCTTCATCAGATATAAAAAGAAGTCTTATCGAGTTTTCATTTACAGAAAATACAGTTGTAATAGAAGAATTAATTATTGAGACCACAAGACATCAATACACTCAAGACTATATTAATTTAACAAAAGATTTCTATTTAAAATTGTAATTTTCAATAAGATCTCTGCATTGGTCGCGTTAAACAGGTTGGACCTCCGCCGCCTTTCACGCTAATATCATTACCTTTATAGGCGGTAACTTGGCATCCTGCAGCTTCCAAAAGTTTTTTAGTTTTAGGATTCCCAGTTACCATTAAGCATTCTCTTGGCGCAACCGCCAACA
>JAGSHF010000225.1 GCA_023954685.1 Flavobacteriaceae bacterium
CACAAATAGACCCGGAACAACTAGAATTGATTCAAAATGCGCAAAAACGCATTAAGCAAAAAAAGGCCCTCTATACGCACTTTATACTTTTTCTTATTGTGTCTGTAGGCTTCATTTTGGCCAGTGTTATTTTTAACATCGGTAGTCAAATTAAACTTTTTGGCATTGATTGGTTTGTTTATGCCATTGGTCTCTGGTTACTAATCCTTTTATGGCACACATTTAAAGTATTTGTAACTCAAAAATTTATGGGAAAAGGTTGGGAGAAACAACAATTGGATAAATTAGTTGCTCAACAAGAGGTCCGTATTGAAAAGATAAAAACAAAATTGATAAAAGAAGAAACCTTAAAAGCTAAAGCTGAGATACAGGAGGAAATTCAATTAACTACACAAAAAAAAAAGAGTGAGCTCACTATAATAGTTGCTGCTGCTCAAAACAATGTCATAGGGAAAGATAATAACCTCATTTGGCACCTTAGTGATGATCTTAAGCGTTTTAAAAATTTGACCAATGGGCATCATATTATTATGGGGCGTAAAACTTTTGAAAGTTTCCCTAAACCATTACCGAATAGAACGCACGTTGTTATAACCCGACAAGATAATTATGCCGTTCCTGATGATGTTATCGTAGTCAATAGTCTAGAAGATGCTATCGATGCTTCAAAAAAAGATGCTCAACCTTTTATTATAGGAGGCGGTGAAATATATAAACAAGCCATGGCTATTGCTGACAAGCTAGAGCTTACACGTGTACATCATAATTTTGAAGGTGACACCTATTTTCCTGATGTTGATCTCACAAAATGGAAAGAAGTGAGTCACACCAATCATGACAAAGATGATCGTCATGACTACCCTTTTTCTTTCTTAACCTATATCAAGATCTAATTCTTATTTAAAAAATCAAAATAGGTTTTCATTGGTTTAAAATAATGCTCATCCCAACCTTTTATATAATGTTCTCCAGATTCGGGGACATTAGTATGCCTTAAAATCAAAGTTGTGATTTCTCCATTTTAAGCTAATGTCACTTCAATTTGAGAATCATCCTCATCCTCATTAAAATTTGTACTCCGCCATGATTGTACAATTTTATGATAAGGTTCTAAGCTAATATTTTCTCCAGTAATGTAACCGTCCCAAACCTTAAAAGTATCCCCTATTTTATCAGAGACAAAAGCCGTACCACCCGTCATTTTGGTATGACCTTGTGTACTTAACCATGATTTATATATTTGCTTCGCCGTGGCTTTGAATGTTGCTTCTAACTTGAACTCCATAAGTTTATTCTTATTAATCTATTTAACTTACTAAATATAACTAATTTTGGGCTATGGTAAAAGAAATTCAACTTCGTGTTTCATTAAAAGAAGAGGCTATTGCCAATATTCTTATAAAAAAATCTTCGGTACAATTGCAAATTTCTCGAAGTGAAATTTCTGGTATCAAGGTGCTCAGGAAATCAATTGATGCTAGAAAACCTAAAATTATTTTCAATTATAAAGTTGCAGTATACATTAAAGAACCTGTTCCAAATACTTCAGAATACCATTTTAATTACCAAGATGTTTCTAAAGCCAAGCCCATTCACATTATTGGCTTTGGCCCTGCCGGTATGTATGCGGCATTGCGTTGTATAGAACTTGGTTTTAAACCCGTTGTTTTAGAACGTGGTAAAAATGTACAAGATAGACGTCGCGACTTAAAAACGATCAATCAAGATCATTTTGTAAATGAAGATTCTAATTATTGTTTTGGTGAAGGTGGTGCAGGCACCTATAGCGATGGTAAATTATACACCCGAAGTTTAAAGCGTGGTGATGTGCGCCGTATTTTTGAAAACTTAGTGTTTCATGGCGCTACAGATCAAATCCTTGTTGACGCACATCCACATATAGGCACCAACAAATTACCAAAGGTTGTAGAAAATATTAGGCAAACCATTTTACAGCATGGTGGTGAAATTCATTTTGAATCCCGAGTGACAGATTTTATTATTAAAAACAATAGTGTTCAAGCCATTCAATTACAAAATGGAAAAGAACTCATTGCTAATCGCGTTATTCTAGCTACCGGGCATTCAGCTCGTGATATTTTCTATTTACTTCATAAAAAAGAAATTGCTATTCAAGCAAAATCTTTTGCTATGGGAGTGCGTGTAGAGCATCCACAACATATTATTGATGGTATTCAATACCATTGTGAAGGTCAAAGAGATGAATTACTTCCAGCCGCATCTTACAGTCTAGTACATCAAATAAATGACAGAGGGGTCTATTCTTTTTGCATGTGTCCTGGTGGTTTTATAGTCCCTGCGGCAACAGCAAATGGAGAAGTTGTAGTCAATGGCATGTCGCCTTCTCGCCGAAATAATAAGTTCGCGAATTCAGGAATTGTCGTTGAAATTAATGTAGACAAAGACCTACCAAAATACGAGCATTTTGGTGTTTTAAAGGGTCTGGAATATCAAAAGGATTTAGAACGTTTAGCATTTACTGCTGGAGGTAGAAGCCAAACTGCGCCTGCACAACGTCTTACTGATTTTGTAGAAGGGCGCTTATCATTAGACTTAAATCCAACGTCTTATCAACCTGGACTAAAATCGGCGCCTTTACATTCACTATTACCAAAATTAATAGGCGGTAAACTTAGAAAAGGATTTGCTGCTTTTGGCAAAAAAATGGATGGCTATTACACTGCTGAAGCTAATATCATTGGTGTAGAATCTAGAACATCCTCCCCTATTAGCATTCCGAGAAAAGACAATTTAGAACATCCTGAAATAAAAGGATTATTCCCATGTGGTGAAGGTGGTGGTTACGCTGGTGGCATCGTATCTGCTGCAATGGATGGTGAGCGTTGTGCAGAATCAGCTATAATTGGACTTTAAAAATAGACAATCGAATGGAACGAATCTTCTAAGTTCTAAAAAAAATATTGCTATTTTTGCAAACTAAATAAAAAACATATGAACGCATATATATTTCCTGGACAGGGCGCACAATTCTCAGGAATGGGATTAGACTTATATGAAAACTCCGATTTGGCTCAAGAGTTATTTGAAAAGGCGAATCATATTCTAGGATTCAATATCACCGACATTATGTTTGAAGGCTCTGCAGAAGACTTAAAACAAACCAAAGTCACACAACCAGCTATCTTTTTACATTCAGTGATATTAGCAAAAATCTTAGGTGATAGTTTTAAACCAGATATGGTAGCAGGACATTCTTTGGGAGAGTTTTCAGCATTAGTAGCTAGCGGCGCTTTAACTTTTGAAGATGGTTTAAAGTTGGTCTCTCAACGTGCGCAAGCCATGCAGAAGGCATGTGAAAAACAACCAAGTACAATGGCTGCAGTATTGGGATTGGAAGATGCTATTGTAGAAAAAATATGTGCTTCTACCGAAGGTGTTGTTGTTGCAGCCAATTATAACTGCCCAGGACAACTTGTTATTTCTGGTGAGGTTGACGCTATCAATAGCGCATGTGAAGCTTTAAAAGAAGCAGGAGCTCGTCGTGCTCTAGTATTGCCTGTTGGCGGTGCTTTTCATTCTCCAATGATGGAACCAGCGAGAGAAGAACTTGCTGCTGCTATCGAAAACACTACATTTAGTAAGCCCAACTGCCCGATTTATCAAAATGTAACGGCGAGTGCAATTACAGATGAAAACGAAATCAAAGCCAACCTAATTTCGCAGTTAACTGCACCAGTAAGATGGACGCAATCTGTGCAACAAATGATTAGTGATGGTGCCAAGCATTTTACTGAAGTTGGTCCTGGAAAAGTACTACAAGGTTTAGTTAAAAAAATAAATAGAGAAGCAGAAACGGCTTCCGCTGTTTTACAATTTGAAGTATAAATGAAATTATCCCGCACAGCCTATATAATAATTCTTATTGTCATAAACATTGCTCTAGATCAAATCTCTAAGATCATAGTAAGACAGTCTGTAATTCCTCATAGTCAATCTGAAATAATTGGTGACTTTTTTACATTACATAACGTCGAAAATTCAGGCGCTTTTTTGGGCATGGGAAGTGATTTAAGCCCAATCCTTAAATGGATATTCCTACTCATTTTACCTGTTTTAGTTTTAGGTTGGGTGGTAAGACACATTATAAAAGAAAAAAATATTGACAAAATGTCTTTGATAGGATTTTGTTGTATCGTGGGTGGTGGTATTGCCAACGTATTTGATAGATTCATGTACGGCTCAGTTACCGATTTTTTACATATAGATTTAGGTGGTGTGTTTAGAACGGGTATTTTTAATATTGCCGATCTTTCCGTCACTACTGGAATGATCATGATTTTACTGGCTAGTTTTCTATATCGAAAACCAAAACAAGAAGCATAAAAAAAGCGCTGATCTGTGATCAGCGCTTTTTTTTATATGATTACTCCTTAATTACTGTTTGTAAACTTTACCCGCTTTCATTACAAAAACAACATTTTCTGTTGTTTTAATATTTTTTGTTGGATCATCATTTGTAGCTACAATATCTGCAATAAATCCAGGTTTAAGTTGCCCCAATTCATTTTCCATATCTAAAAGC
>JAGSHF010000097.1 GCA_023954685.1 Flavobacteriaceae bacterium
CTTTAAACCATTCAGCTCAGTGTACAAATTTAAGCGCTCTGCAATATTATTGACATAATCGTCTGGAAAAAGCAACTCAAAACTCGTGTCGATGGTAACCTCTTTAACGTAAGCTTTTGGCTTACCGTCATCCTTGTATAAATCTTTGAATTCATTTTCTTTAAGTTCCTGGATTGCTTCATTTAATATTTTTTGGTATGTATCAAACCCTATTTCATTTATGAAACCACTTTGTTCACCACCAAGTAAATCACCAGCACCCCGTATTTCTAAATCCTTCATAGCAATATTAAAACCACTTCCCAGTTCAGTATGTTGCTCCAAGGCCGTAATACGTTTTCTAGCATCTTCTGTAATTGCAGAATATTCTGGCGTAATAAAATAACAAAATGCCTTTTTATTACTTCGCCCTACTCGACCTCGCATTTGGTGTAAATCACTTAATCCAAAATTATTAGCATTATTTATAAATATGGTATTAGCGTTTGGGACATCCAAACCACTTTCTACGATGGTTGTACTTACCAAAACATCAAATTCTCCGTTAATGAACCCTAGCATTAACTGTTCTAGTTTTTTGCCTTCCATTTGGCCATGGCCAATACCAATTTTAGCATCAGGAACCAAGCGTTGAATCATACCAGCGACTTCCTTTATATTTTCAATACGATTGTGAATAAAGAAAATTTGTCCTCCACGCTGAACCTCATAGCTAACCGCATCCCTTATTGTTTCCTCATTAAAACGAATGACATGACTTTCAATTGGGTATCTATTAGGCGGTGGCGTTGTTATCACAGATAAATCTCTCGCCGCCATTAGGCTAAACTGCAAGGTTCTTGGAATTGGTGTTGCCGTTAGCGTCAATACATCTACGTTATCCTTAAGTGTTTTTAGTTTTTCTTTGACAGCCACACCAAACTTTTGCTCTTCATCTACAATAAGCAAGCCTAAATCTTTAAATTTTACTTTCTTATTGACCAATTGATGCGTGCCAATAATTATATCAACTTGACCCTTCTCAAGGCCTTCTAACGTTTCTCTTTTTTGCTTGGCCGTTCTAAAACGATTTAAGTAATCTACAGTAACCGGAAAATCTTTTAATCGCTGACTAAACGTTCTAGAATGTTGATATGCTAAAATGGTCGTTGGAACTAATATCGCCACTTGTTTGCCATTATCAACTGCCTTAAACGCAGCCCTAATTGCTACCTCAGTTTTACCGAATCCTACATCGCCACAAATCAATCTATCCATTGGGCGCTCACTTTCCATATCGGCCTTGATATCGGCAGTAGCTGTACTTTGATCCGGGGTATCTTCATAAACAAAGGAAGCTTCTAACTCGTGTTGCATATAACTATCTGGATTGTATTGATAGCCTTTATCCAACTTCCGCTTGGCATAAAGTTTAATCAGATTGAACGCTATTTCCTTAACTCTAGATTTTGTTTTTTGCTTAAGTGTTTTCCATGCTTTACTTCCTAGTTTATATATTTTAGGCGGCTTCCCATCTTTACCATTAAATTTGGTGATTTTATGTAATGAATGTATGCTGAGATACAAAACATCGCGCTCCCCATAAATAAGTTTAATAGCCTCTTGTTTTTTTCCTTCTACGTCAATCTTCTGCAAGCCACCAAAACGACCAATACCATGATCTATATGGGTCACATAATCCCCTTTCTCAAGATTGGTAAGCTCTTTGAGCGTAATGGCTTGTTTTTTGGCATAACCATTTTTTAAATTGAACTTATGATAACGTTCGAAGATTTGATGATCCGTATAACATACTACTTTAGATTCATGATCGATAAAACCACTGTTTAAAGACAACACAATAGTTTGATAATGCACATCGTCTTCAACATCCTCAAAAATATCATGAAAACGTTTCGCCTGTTGTTCACTTAGACAAGAAATATAATTAACATAACCTTTATCATGATTTTCATTAAGGTTCCTAATCAATAAATTAAACTGTTTATTAAAGGAGGGTTGCGGTGTTGTTTTGTACTCGATCTCCTCTTCACCAAACATGTTTGAACTTCCAAATTCTACAAGACTAAAATCCTTCAACTGCGTTTTAAGCAAATCCGAATTACAAAACAACTCATTAGGCGATGCATGATTGATTGTTTCTGATAAATTTGAAAATGCAACTTCCGCTTTTTCATAAAAATCATCAATTCTTGAAAATAACAATTCCGTATTTTTAGAAAAAATCACTGTTTTAGAAGCCATGTACTTTAAGAAACTTTGTCGAGATTCTTCTAAAAATTTATTGGCAACATTTGGAATAATTCCTATTTTTTTTATCTGTTCAAGAGATAGTTGTGTTTCAACATCAAAAGTTCTAATGCTATCCACTTCGTCTCCAAAAAACTCAATTCGATAGGGTTCATCATGAGAAAATGAAAACACATCAACTATACCACCACGAACTGAGAACTCACCCGGTTCAGTAACAAAATCTACGCGACGAAATTTGTATTCAAACAACACTTCATTAACAAAGTCTATAGACAATTGGTCAGCAACAGCAATCTTAAGTGTATTGCGTTCCAATTCCTTTCGAGTTACCACTTTTTCAAAGAGTGCATCAGGATAAGTCACAATAACTGCCGGTTTTTTACGCGAATTAATTCGGTTTAAAACCTCTGCCCGTAATAATACATTTGCATTATCTGTTTCTTCAATTTGATAAGGGCGTCGATAACTTCCAGGGTAAAACAACACGTCTTTATCATTAATGAGTTGTTCCAAATCATTAAGATAATAGGCGGCCTCTTCTTTATCATTGAAAACAAGTAAAAACGGCTTGTCTCCTGATTTAAATGCATTCGCAACTACAAAAGAAAGTGCGGAGCCTATAAGGCCTTTAATATGTATGTTTTTTTGAGATTGGTCAATAGTATTTTGCAGTTTTTGCTGCTGCAAAGACCGATCAAAATTTTGCGAGATAAGAATTTTACTCACTTTGGGGAAATTTCAGCAAATATATCATTTTTGTGCATTAGAATTTGCAAAAAAGTAAGATAATAAATTCTAATAATCTTATCTTTGTAGCATATAAAAAAGAACTTATTATGTCAATCTCAGATTTATTTGATAGTGGATTTAAAAAGCGAAATGAAGATCATTTTGCGGCAATCGTAAGAGTTGCTATGAGCGACGATATCATCAACGATGCGGAAAAAGCATTTTTAGATCGTTTAGCGAGAAACTTAAGCATATCAGATCATACTTATAAAGAAATTTTAAAAGATTATAAGTCCCACCCAATTAATCCTCCCTTATCTTATGATGTAAGGTTAGAGCGTTTATTTGATTTAGCACGAATGGTATGGGCAGATCGTATTGAAGAAAAAATCCAAGTAAAAATGCTAAGAAAACTCAGCATCGGATTAGGTTTTAATCCTGTAAACACAAAGTACATTACAGATAAAGCTCTAAAATTAGTGCATCAAGAAGTAGATATAGACGTTTTTACTCATGAGATGAAAATGATGAATCAATAAACAAAACATAATCATAAAAAAAGCGAACTTTAAAAAGTTCGCTTTTTTTATGATTATGTTTTTCGTCTTTTTACTATACGTTTTGCATGAACTCTTCAGCTTTAGTCACCATATTTTTACTTCCACACAAAAATGGCACACGTTGATGAAGTTCTGTAGGTTCAATATCTAAGATTCGAGTATATCCATCACTGGCTTTTCCGTCAGCTTGCTCAGCTATAAATGCCATGGGATTGCATTCGTACAATAACCTAAGTTTTCCGTTAGAATTCATAGAACTTTTTGGATACATATAAATTCCACCCTTAATCATATTTCTATGAAAATCTGACACCAAAGATCCAATATATCTACTGGTGTATGGTCGATCACCTTCCTCTTTTTGGCAATATTTAATGTAATTTTTAATTCCCTGTGGGAAATGAATATAATTTCCTTCATTCACAGAATATATTTTTCCTTCTTCAGGAAATTGCATGTTAGGGTGTGACAAGTAAAATGTTCCAATTGCTGGGTTTAATGTAAATCCATTAACACCATCACCCGTAGTATACACTAACATCGTAGACGTTCCATAAATGACATATCCTGCAGCAACTTGTTCACTCCCTTTCTGCAAAAAGTCATCAATAGTGACAGGAGTGCCTACTTCAGTTACGCGCCTATAAATTGAGAAAATAGTACCAACAGAAACATTGACGTCAATATTTGAAGATCCATCTAGTGGATCTATTAAAACCACATATTTATTTTGATTGTTTTCGTCTTGACTATTAATAGCCACATAATGATCCTCCTCTTCGCTCGCAATACCACATACAATATTACGTCTTGTCATGGCTTTAATAAACATATCATTTGCATAAACATCTAGTTTTTGCTGATTCTCACCCTGTATATTAGTATCACCTGCGGCTCCAATAATATCGACCAATCCCGCTTGATTAACCTCATGGTTGACCACTTTAGCAGCTAATCTAATGGCATTAATTAACCGAGATAACTCGCCAGAAGTATATTTAAACGATTCTTGATTTTCAATGATAAACTCACCTAAAGTTTGATTCTTTTGAGACATGAATACAAAGTGTTTATTTTCCTGCAAATATCGTATTTTTTAACAAACTATATCCTTTTAGGATAGATAATTACAAATTTTAATTACCCAGCTACCACCCAGTCAACATAATAAAATTTACCCAGTCTATGTTAAAATAATATTAGAATTTCCTTAAATATAAGTCCCCAAAAATTATGGCTTTTCCTATATTTGATCTTCAATTTCATACCATGGATTTTAAAATAAGAAATGCCACTAAGGCAGACATGTCTGCCGTTCTAAATTTAATTATAGAATTAGCCGTTTTTGAAGAAGAACCAAACGCTGTAGAAGTGACTGTAGACAGCTTAATTATTGATGGGTTTGGCGATCAACCCGCCTTTAAATGCTTCGTTGCAGAAGTAGATCATAAGGTAGTTGGTGCGGCTATTGTTTATAATAGATTTTCAACATGGAAAGGTAAAATACTACACCTTGAAGATCTCATTGTTAATCAAAAAATGAGAGGCCATGGTATTGGTTCGGCCCTACTTGATGAAGTTGTTAAACATGGCCATGTACTTCGCGTAAAACGTATAAATTGGGAGGTGATTAGCTGGAATGAAGGTGCCATTAAATTGTATGAACGTAAAGGCGCTAAGGTGTTACGTGATTGGAATGTGGTTCATCTAGACGAAAATGGAATTAATAACTACATAGCGAACATAGAATAATGCGCATATTTAAATTTGGAGGAGCCTCGGTAAAAGACGCAGAAGGTGTAAAAAACTTAGTAAAAGTTTTAAAATCTGTCGGTCATGAAAACACCTTAGTCGTAGTATCTGCAATGGATAAGACTACAAATGCAATGGAGACTATTATAGCAAATTATTTTGATAACGATAAAGAATTGCAAAGTTCTATTCAAGATGTAAAGAAATTTCATAATGCCATTTTGTTGGATTTATTTGAGAATGAAGGGCATCCAATTTTTAAAAAATTAACCGCTATTTTTAATGAACTTTCTTCGTTTTTTGATAGAAACAAATCTCCCGATTACAACTATGTTTATGATCAAGTTGTTGGGTTTGGTGAATTGATTTCTACAACAATTATTAGTGCCTATTTCGATTTAATTGGTATAAAAAACAACTGGCTAGATGTCAGGGAGTTTATTAAAACTGATAATTATTATCGAAATGCTAAAGTTAATTGGGATTTAACTCAAGAACTCATTTCTAAAAAAGTGAATAAAAATGAGCTTAATATCACTCAGGGTTTTTTGGCTAGTGATAGCAATAATTTCACCACTACATTAGGTCGTGAAGGAAGTGATTACACCGCCGCTATATTTGCGTATTGCTTGAATGCGGAAAACGTTACAATTTGGAAAGATGTGCCCGGTGTTTTAAATGCTGATCCACGCTATTTTGAGAACGCTAAATTACTGAATCAAATTTCATATCGTGAAGCTATTGAATTGGCTTTTTATGGGGCATCGGTAATTCATCCCAAAACACTGCAGCCGTTGCAGCGCAAAGAAATACCGCTATTTGTAAAATCTTTTTTAAACCCCAAAAATAATGGTACTTGTGTAGGGAAAGGTATAACTTTAGATCCTTTGATTCCTTGTTTTATTGTTAAAAAAAATCAAGTACTAATATCTTTATCCTCTTTAGATTTCTCCTTCATTGTTGAAGAAAACATTAGTGAAATTTTCAATTTATTACATCAATATAAAATGAAAGTTGATGTCATTCAAAATTCAGCCATTAGTTTTTCTGTTTGTGTCGATAATAATTACGACAATCTGGACAAGCTATTAATGCATCTTAAAGCCAAATTTAAAGTGACCAGTTACACCAATGTCTCTCTTTATACAATTAGGCATTATGACAGAGCTGCGATGCAACATCTAGAGCAAGAAAAGACCATTTTACTCAAACAAATTTTTGACGAAACGTTGCAAATAGTTACAAAATAAACACTTAGATATATTCCGATTCATACAAAAAGCTATCGGAATATTTTATGTAGATTTGTAAACCTTTCAAAACACCTTACATGAGTTTAGTTACCGCTAAAGAAGTTGCAAAAGCTATAAAAGTTGACCAGTACGGATTCATCGGTACTTTTTTTGGCTGGTTACTTATGAAGGTCTTAAAAATTTCAAGTCTCAATAAGGTTTATAATAGAAATAAGCATTTGAGTGATCTTGAATTTTTAAATGGTATTCTGGACGAATTTCAAATTAAATTTGAAATCCCTGAAGAAGATTTAAAGCGATTACCTAAAGACGGTGCATATATTACCGTTTCTAACCATCCACTAGGTGGAATTGATGGCATTCTTCTATTAAAGCTTATGCTAGAGCAGCGAAATGATTTTAAAATCATTGCCAATTTTCTATTACACCGTATAGAACCATTGAAACCTTATATCATGCCTGTTAATCCTTTTGAAGACAGAAAAGATGTAAAATCCAGTATTTCTGGTTTCAAAAATTCACTATTGCATTTAAAGGGTGGCCATCCTTTAGGGGTTTTCCCTGCAGGAGAAGTATCAACGTACCGTGATGGCAAGTTGGTAGTTGATAAACCTTGGGAAGAAGCAGCCATGAAGTTAATTCAAAAAGCCAATGTACCCGTAGTTCCTATTTATTTTCATGCCAAAAATTCCAAGCTATTTTATAAGCTTTCTAAGCTTAGTGACACCTTTAGAACCGCTAAATTACCATCAGAATTGCTCACTCAAAAAAAGCGTATTATAAAAGTTAGGATTGGACGCCCAATTTCGGTTAAAGATCAGAACGAGCACCAATCGCTTCCTGATTTTTCTGAATTTATTCGCCGTAAAACTTACATGTTGTCCAATGCTTTTGAAGATGAACGTAAACGACTGGATGCCATTTCTTCAACATTAAAAATGCCAAAAATTCCAAAAAAAATTGTGACACCAGTTAAAAGGGAATTGTTGATTAAGGAAATCGAAACATTAAAGGAAGATGATTATCGGCTTTTAAAAAGTAAAAATTACGAGGTTTATTTAGCACCTGCCAGTAAGTTGTCAAACATCTTACGAGAAGTAGGGCGGCTACGCGAAATCACCTTTAGAGAGGTTGGCGAAGGTACCAATGAAGCTATTGACCTCGATAAATTTGACACGTATTACCACCATATGTTCCTTTGGGATGTTGAGGCCAAAGTTATTGCTGGGGCTTACAGAATGGGATTAGGGTCGAAGATTTACGAAAAATATGGCATTGACGGTTTCTATTTGCAAGACTTGTTTAGGTTTGAACCGGAGTTGCATAAAATGATGAGTCAGTCTATTGAAATGGGACGCGCCTTTATCATTAAGGAGTACCAACAAAAACCGATGCCTCTATTTTTATTATGGAAAGGTATTGTGCATACTACCTTACGTTTTCCAGAACATAAATTCTTAATTGGTGGGGTGAGTATAAGCAACCAATTTTCAAACTTTTCAAAATCCTTGATGATTGAGTTTATGAAATCTCACTATTATGATCCGTATATTGCGCAATACGTACATCCTAAAAAAGAGTTCAAGGTAAAATTAAAGGATGCCGATAAAGATTTTGTTTTTGACGCTACGGAGGCTGATTTAAACAAGTTTGACAAAATCATTGACGAGGTTGAACCAGGCGCTTTACGTTTGCCAGTATTACTTAAAAAGTACATTAAACAAAATGCACGACTTGTTGCATTTAACGTTGATCCCTTGTTCAACAATGCTGTTGATGGTTTGATGTATATTAAAATAGCCGATTTACCAGAAAGCACCGTACGTCCTGTGATGGAGGAGTTTCAAGCTGAGTTGGAAAAGAAGTTTTCTAGTCAAACAGACACTGAAGATTAAGCTTTAATTTTTCTAGAAAATATTACACAATAAGATTTAATTTCATCCCTTAATTTATTATTTTACTGCGGCGCTCCATCAATACATTGTCATACCAAATACCATGGCTTTGACCAATCTTTTCGCGCACACCAAGGATTCTAAAACCACAAGCTTCATGCAACTTGATACTTGACAAGTTTTTAGGAAAAATACCCGCCTGAAGTGTCCAATAACCATTAGTTTCACTCATGCTTACAAGTTGACGTAACAATAGCTTACCTACACCTTTTCCTCTAAAGGCTTCGGCCACATATACACTTACTTCTGCAACACCGCTATAAACTTCACGTTGTGAAACTTGCGATAATACTGCAAACCCTACCACTTGACCTTCAACCTCCGCCACGATTCTACAGGTGTCAATATACTTGTTGTCCCAAACGTCCCAAGACGGCACCTTGGTTTCAAAAGTTGCCATTCCTGTAGCTATACCCGCTTTATAAATGGATGCCACTTTAAGAAAATCAGATGGTATTAAGGACCTAACAGCAATTTCCATTTGGCGAGCAACACGGTTCTTCGTTAGCCATCACAACCTCTTTTGGTGCTTCTGTTCCACAGACAGATTTCGCTTTGCAATCGGTTTGTTCAATGGCCAATTTAAACATTAACTTATTACCTTGTATTTGAAAATCGTTAACAAATAGTTGTGCTGTATGAAATCTAGCATTGCTATATTCAAATTTCACTTCAGCATTCATATCATAAGCTTTCATTTTGCCTACTTTGTTCAAAATCCCTAAGGCTTTTAAAACACTCATGTATTCCGTTTTACCCAACTCTGATGGACTTTCCCATAATTGAATAATCGTTTCGTTCCAAGCATCAACTTGAGCACCGCAGTCTACCGCATCAATCTTTATATGTTTTACTTCTGTAATGTGATAATTTGCACCTACCAATAAGTTTGGCGCGTACTCAAAAAGCAAGGCTTTATCTTGATGGCCTTTTAAAATTTCAAATAATTCTTGTGTTTTCATAATTAAAATATTTTATTGTTTTTATTAACAGCAAGTAGCTTTCGTTGTATTAAAAAATGTGTTCAATAAGGTTTGAAATTGCTGAAAGCGTTCTACATCCAAACAATAGCAAATGCTTTTTCCTTTAAAATTACCTTTAAGGAGTCCTACCTTATTAATGACTTGCAAATGCTGAGAAATAGTTGGTTGTGAAAGCCCTATTTCAACGACAATATCATTACAAATACAGCTTTCCTGAGAACTAATGTATTTTAAAATTGCAACTCGGGCTGGATGTGCAAATACTTTTGCTATTTCAGCAATTTCGGAAATATCATCCGTATAAATATCAAGTTTTGATGCACCCATAATTTTTGTTTTACAGTACAAAGATATGAATTAATTGTATTATTGCAATATTACGATGTTAAAAAATACTAAAAAGATCAAATCGATTAAATTTGACCTTTCTTATATTAAAACCAAGGACGTTTACCTACTTGATAGGTATTATAAAATTCCTCGTCACTTTTTGTTAAATATACAATGCCCTCTATTAAAGACACAACTCCCATCGCAGAAGCAGCAATACCACATGTCACAAAACCAAGTATTAATGTAATACAAAGCATGATAATACCTTCTTTGTTGTATCCCAAAATGAATTTATGCACGCCTAGAGCTCCCAGTAAAATAGCAAGTACACCTGCCAATATTTTTTTATTCTCACCTGAGGCATTTTCAAACGTTTCCCGAGCACTATCGGTAAATTCCTTCGCAGATTCCTTGACATCTTCGGCAAATTCTTTTGCCGTTTCTTTGGCTTCATTTGCAAATTCTTTGGCCTCATCGCCAAAATCTTTTTTTTCTTCAGACATTTATATGATAATTAGTTTGTTACAACATTAAAGATACCAAAATAATTTTTTTGCATTTCATGAGTTTCATCTCAGCCTATTGAAACGCCTTGTCAACCGGTTCCCATAGTTCTATTTTATTGCCGTCATTATCCATGATATAGCCAAATTTTCCATATTCAAATTCCTGAATTTCTCCTACAATAGTGACTCCTTCTTCTTTTAAAACCTCTAGTAACTCATGCAAATTTTCCACCCTATAGTTAAACATAAACTCTTTTTTAGAAGGCTCATAATATTTGGTATCCGCCGGAAAGGGGCTCCATTGTGTAGAACAATCATTCCCTTCTTTATCTTTCCACCAAAACGTACAACCCCAATCATCAGTGTTAAAACCAAGATGTTTTTTATACCATTCCTTTGTTTGTTTTGGGTCTTTTGTTTTAAAAAATAACCCACCAATTCCTGTAACTCTTTTTTTCATTTTATACTGAATTTATTCCTTTATAAGGGATTCCGTTATTTATAATATTACGATGGGGATTAAAATAAATACCTCAACTTTTCTTTTTGACTACTTCTTTGTTCTCGATTCATAAATATCTATCCACTCATCAACGGTCATTTTTTTACATAACTCAGAAATTAAGTCAAAAGGGATTTCCTCCATTTTTTTAAATCGAATACAGCTTTTTCCCATATCTAATTTACGCTTGCAATGCTTAGGATATTCTGTCACAAACCAATCGTGTAGTTCTGGTTTGGAATATATTCCACTATGATACAAGTTGACCGAATTTTTTTGCGAGGCGAAACTCATAAACGGCAGTGGTTCAGTAGGCGTGCAATGATAGCCATCAGGATACTTAGCAAAAGGCACATAAAATGCAGGCATATTGTATTGCATGCCTTCTTCAAATCCTTTAGGCAAATTGTCATTGATTATTTTTCTCAATTTCTTCAACGTTTCTTGACGTTCATCAGGCACCTGACTGATATAATCTTCAATAGAGTTTGAATGATATTGCATAATTTTAGTGTTTACGTTGTAGTATTAACCCAGATAATAAAGATATAATAAATCCAATAATTATTACAAGTGCAAGCATAAACAATGCTGCAGTAGTGCTAGTCAATTCAATAATTTCATCGGCTTTACCTTGACTAGTTAACAATGCTTCATATTTATAAAAAAATTCCGGATCAATAAATTTAGTATATATAAAATCAGCTATTGCAATACCCAAACCAACACACATAGAAATCATTAGCCCAATAGAAATGGCCTTTCCAAAAGATACAACTCCATTATTAACATTATCTCGATAATGTTTAATCCCAAAATAAATAAAGGCTAATGAAATAAAAATTGATATATAACCAACAATTTCGTTGGTATTAGAATCAAAATTATCAACGCCAATTATAAGATGAATCAAAAATATAATTAGGCC
>JAGSHF010000214.1 GCA_023954685.1 Flavobacteriaceae bacterium
ACTTTTTGCTAAAGATTTTGCAAGCATATCTGTTTGACTAAAGCTAGTATAAGGCAGTTCATTTTCAGCATCATGAATTAACTGTTCTAAAACGGTAGTCGCTTCAACATGGTTCACATTAGCTGGAACCCCCGATAATTCAACTTCACAATTTTCAAACTTTGAAAACACAAAGCCTGTTTGCTCCAATTGCCCTTTTAAAGTACTCAAAATTTCAATCTCTGGCTTAGAAAATTCTAAAACCGAAGGAAATAATAGCTGCTGACTAACGCCTTCTTGAACAGTAATTTGCCTTAAAAACTCTTCATATAATACGCGTTGGTGAGCACGGTGTTGATCAATAACCAGCATTCCTGATTTTATGGTATTGATAATGTATTTATTTTTAAGTTGGAACGTTTTAGGCGAAGTATCCATTTCGCTTCCAAATAAGGTATCGCCTTTTTCTGGTTCGCTTTCAAATTGGAGATCACCAAAATTATCAACCGAATTATTACCTTTAGATTCCAATCCCACATACAGCCCTTCCCAGCTTTCCGTGTTAGCAGATTTTCTATAAGTGGATTTACCCATTGATGTTGATTTATTTTCGGATTGAAATGGGTTAAATCGACTATCAACCTCTACCAATGGCGTCTGCACATGTTTCTGTTGATATTCATAAGGTGTATTTAAATTGCTGTCATGCTCAAAATCGAGCACTGGTGCAATATTAAACTGTCCCAAGCTATGTTTAACAGCAGAACGCAAAATGGCATATAAAGTATGCTCATCATCAAACTTAATCTCCGTTTTGGTGGGGTGAATATTAATATCTATATGCTTTGGATCTACTTCTAAAAACAAAAAATAACTGGCATGAGTTCTATCTCTAAGTAAACCTTCAAAGGCCGCATTTACAGCATGGTTTAAGTAAGAATTTTTTACAAACCTATGATTCACAAAAAAGAACTGCTCTCCTCTCGTTTTCTTTGCAAATTCTGGTTTTCCTACAAATCCAGTAATTTTCACAATCTCCGTAGCCTCTTCTACAGGGACCAATTTCTCATTGGTCTTACCTCCAAAGGTATTCACTAAGCGCTGTCTGTAATTACTAATTGGCAACTTAAAAAGTTCACCTCTATTATGAAATAATGAAAATTCAATATTAGGATGGGCTAATGATACCCGATGAAACTCATCAATGATATGCCTAGTTTCTACGGTATTTGATTTTAAGAAATTGCGTCTCGCGGGAATATTATAAAACAGATTTTTGACCGCAATGGATGTTCCTTTATGTGTTGCAATAACCTCTTGACTTACAATTTCACTGCCTTCAATCTTAATTTGAGTCCCTACGTCTTCAGTTTCTTGCTTCGTTTTAAGTTCTACATGGGCGATTGCTGCAATACTTGCAAGCGCTTCACCTCTAAACCCTTTAGTATCTAAATTAAATAAATCTTCTGCCGTTTTAATTTTTGACGTGGCGTGACGTTCAAAACTTAAGCGTGCGTCGGTCACGCTCATCCCTTTGCCGTTATCAATTACTTGTACTAAGGTCTTACCAGCGTCTTTTACAATTAATTTTATTTGTGTAGCTCCAGCATCAATAGCATTTTCTAAAAGCTCTTTTACAACTGAAGCAGGTCGTTGGACGACTTCTCCAGCGGCGATTTGATTAGCCACATGATCTGGTAATAGTTGTATAATATCTGCCATTAATTATTCTGGAAAAAAGATGCTCAAATCAAAATCTATGATGAACAAAAATATTGTAATAAGAACTATGGCAATGATTAAAATGCGTCGGTTAGCTTCACGATCTGGCTTTTCTTTAAGTTCTTCAAAAGCATTAGTGAATTTAGTCTTAAGACCATTAGGGCCTACCGTTTTTCTGTAATCATCAAACTTATGTTTAATTTCATACGGACTTCCTTCTCCATTATTACCATCAAAATGTCGTGGTGTATAACTGAAGCGTTTGTTTTTTCGCAGTTTAAAAATACCCATAGTTTTTGTTTTTAAGTTACATGAATTTCCAATCTAAGAAATACATACAAATCAATAATAATACCAAAATTATTATGAGTGTTGATGTTGAAAATGCACGTTTCCTTTTATTCGATGCAGAGTAACGTTGGCGATTCCATTTTGATCTAAACTCATCAAGATCTACTTCATCTTCACCTTTTGAAATCCCGCCGTTTTTACCTGAATATTTTGGCTTGTAATTAAACTTTTTATGCTTACGTTGCTTGAACAAAGTATTTAAATTTCATGTATTTCAAAAGTAACTAAAATACGTTGAAATTGAAGTTTAGTTCTGCCAAAATTTGTTAACAAAAACGCAAAGAATGCCTTAATTTAAAGTTTACTAAGTGCTGCCATTTTAATAGCTGCAATCGCCGCTTCTGTACCTTTATTACCATGAATACCCCCAGAACGCGCAACAGATTGTTGTTCGTTTTTATCCGTAAGCACGCAAAATATAACAGGTACGTCATGGATAATATTCAAATCCTTAATGCCTTGAGTTACGCCTTCACAAACAAAATCAAAATGCTTAGTCTCGCCCTCAATGACACAACCAATGGCAATAACCACATCTACATTTTGGTTTTGCATTTTTTTACTCCCGTAAATAAGTTCAAAACTGCCAGGCACATCCCAGCGTACAATGTTATCTGTAGTTGCATTACAATCTAATAAAGCCTCAACAGCTCCATTATATAAGCCTTCAGTAATTTTATCATTCCATTCAGAAACAACAATCCCAAACCGAAAATCTTTCGCATTTGGGATTGTTGTTTTATCGTAGTTCGATAAATTTTTATTTATCGTTGCCATGTTTTAATTAATTGTTGCCTGTGCTTTACCAATGAAAACATCAATATCAGCGCCTTCAGTAGATGAAGGGAATTCTTCTTTTATTCTAGTGAAATATTGTAAAGCTTTATCATTTTGCCCTAATTGTAAAGCAATAATACCCGCTTTATACAAATACATTGGTGTAGTATAACCGTTCGTTTTCAAGTTTGCAGCTTGCACATAGTAATCCAAGGCATCCTCAGATTGGTTTAACTGTACAAAAGCATCTCCAATACCGCCCTTTGCAATTGGCCCTAACATTTCGTCATTACTTGAAAAATCACTTAAAAATGTAACTGCATTTTGATAATCTTTCAAATTCAAATAGGCCATACCAGCATAATAGTTAGCAAGGTTTCCTGCTTTGGTTCCGCCGTACTCATTAGCAATATCTAACATACCGTACTTACCTTCACCTCCATTTAAAGACATATTAAATAGTGAATCTTTAGATGCTCCTGCTACAGCTTGATCAAAATATTGCTGTGCTTGAAACATTTCATTCATAGCTTCACTCTCCTTAGGCTCTTGAATTAACTTGTTATAACCAAGGTAACCCAATACAATTGCAGCTGCTAATCCAACGATTACAAAAATATATTTTTGGTTCTTTGCAACCCATTCTTCCGTTTTAGAAGCCGTTTCATCTAAAGTATTAAATACTTCAGCAGTTGTTGATTGGTCTTCAACAGCGTTTACTTTTTCTTCCTTTGTTTTAGGTTTATACCCTCGTTTCTTATAAGTTGCCATATATTCTATCTTAATGCGCCGCAAAAATATAATATTTATTGGTAAAAAAAAGCTAATTTATTTGTTATTTTTCAATAATTTGCAACGCTTTTCTCGTTTATCAAACGTCGCGCATCACACCATTTACAGGCTTTTATGTTTTTAAAATCATTGTCACTATTAAATTACAAGAACTTCGATAGCAAATCTTTAGAGTTTGACGCTAAGATTAACTGCTTTGTTGGTGCAAATGGAATTGGAAAAACGAACATTCTGGACGCCATATATCACCTATCATTTGGTAAGAGTTATTTCAACCCAATAGCGTCTCAAAACATAAAACACGGGGAAGATTTCTTCGTACTAGATGCCATGTATAGTAAAGACAATAGAGAAGAAAAAATTATTGTGTCGCTAAAAAAAGGACAAAAGAAAATTATAAAACGTAACAGTAAAATCTATGAACGTTTTAGTGACCACATTGGTTTTTTGCCGCTTGTTATTATTTCTCCAGCAGATCGTGATTTAATTATTGAAGGCAGCGACACCAGGCGAAAATTTATTGATGGTGTTATTGCACAAGGGGATAATATTTATTTAGAGAAGCTTTTAAAATATAATAAAGTATTAGCGCAACGAAATGCCTTACTTAAATACTTTGCACTCAATCATACTTTTAATAAAGATACCTTAGATATTTATGATGAACAACTATCCGTATTAGGCCATTATATTTTTGAAAAACGACATGCTTTTTTAGATGTTTTTATACCCATATTTAAATCGAGGTATAAAGTGATAAGTAACAATAATGAAACCGTAAATCTTCAATATAAAAGTGACTTATTCAATACCAATCTTAAAGAATTACTCGCTTTAAGCATTAATAAAGATAAAGCCATACAGCATACTAGTGTTGGAATACATAAAGATGATTTGAGTTTTCAAATTGAAGATTACCCTATTAAAAAATTTGGAAGTCAAGGGCAACAAAAATCTTTTCTTATTGCGCTAAAACTAGCGCAATTCGATTTTATTAAACAACAAAGCGGCGCCAATCCTATTTTGTTACTGGATGATGTTTTTGATAAGCTAGATGAGCAGCGTGTGGCCCAAATCATTACTTTAGTAGATGCCGAAAATTTCGGTCAAATATTCATAAGTGATACGCACCAAGAGCGTACCGAAGCGGCCGTAAAAAGTGTACATCAATCCTATAAAATATTCAATCTTGTAAACACGGAAGGATCATGAAAAAAGTTAGTATAATTCTTATGTCCTTTGTCTTTTTTACAAGTTGCAGTCAAGATCCGGAAAGTTATATAGAACACCTTTCTGGTTATTGGGAAATTGATCGAGTAGAAAAAAATAATGACATTATAAAAGATTATTCAATAAGTACCATGGTTGATTATTTTGAAATGACCAACACTTATCAAGGATTCAGAAAAAAAGTTTCACCAAAACTTGATGGGAGTTATATTGTTAC
>JAGSHF010000021.1 GCA_023954685.1 Flavobacteriaceae bacterium
ACCGCCGCTGAAACTATAATATCTTATCTAGAAAATGATAATAGCCAAGTAAATTACCCGTCCTGTGATCATTATTTTAGATTTAATTAAATAGAGAAATAAAAAAAACGCTCAATTAAAATTGAGCGTTTTTTTTATTAACCTGGAAATTTATAAGACTTAATAATTTGTTTAAATTTCAATTTTAAATCTTCTCCTGTATCGTATACCATTTGCTCATCTAGAGGGAAGTCCATAAAACCATTTTGGAGAAGTCCCATGTCTTCTTTTAATAAAGCTCTTTTATCACCTCTAAATTCAGCATAGAAATTTTCAAATATAAATTCACTGTCTATTGTAAATTGATCAATTTTTTGATTTGATTGTAAATCAGAATAAACAACATTAGCAACGACTTGAGTAGATTTGAACTGACTAAATTTTATGTATCGTGCTTTTACCTCTATAATTTTATCAACTTTAATATCATTTCCAGAGCTATCTTTTTTTACATTGCCATTACTATCATATACATAGTCCCAGCCGTCTATTATCTCCCGTTTGCGATTTATTTGTTTCTCACGAACGTGTTCTGGAGAAATATTGATTTGTTTCAACTGCAATTGCAATTCATAGTCATAATTAATATCTGTCACTTTATCTGTGTGATATTGTGTCCAAAATTGATTTAATCCATAAGCATTAAAGTCCAAAAGTTCATCTTTTAATTTATTAGGAATTATTTGCTCTGTTTGATTTTCAATTTGTACTATGACATGGTCCAAACCTTTTATATAAGCTTCATCCATTAAGGATCTATTTTCTTCAAAATTTGGATTAATTTTCTCAATATAGTTAAGTAAATTATAGGCTTTACGTGATTTAAACTTATCATCCGTATCAAGTAATCCTACACCCTTATCAATGAGGTATTCTGAAGTTTTATATCTGTAATCAACAATATTATCTGAGACATCAACAAAATTAAAGGCCAATTCTTTACCATCAATTCTTAACGGTAGCACAGGTTTTATAGATTTTTGACGTGCATCTATATGAGCATACAATTCATAAATGGTTTTATATTGTTCTGGATTACCATCTTTTTTTAGGTGATCAATGGAATTTAAATCACGCGCCGTGGCTTTATTGTAGGCATCCTGCAATAAATATGCAAAATCTTGTTTACGCTTAATATTTTTATTGGTCCTAAGCTTTTTTAGCGCATTAGTAATTGCAGCATCATAGTTACCGGTATATAGCGCTTTTTCAACTTGTTTTCTTCCGCTACAAGATAGAAGCATAGAAAGAAGAACTGTAGCGAGTAATAATCTTTTCATAATCTTAGTAGTTTGGTTCATAGTAAGGGGTAAAATTCAATTATGGTGCCAAAACAAAAAAACAGCTCTTAAAACAAAAAGATTAAGAGCTATCTTGTTGATTTATAGTGTGTTTTAGTTTTTCTTTTTTTGATTATAAATTGGGAGTAATTGTGATTTTACTTCACCAAACCCAATTCGTGTGCCATTGTTTTCACAAAAACCGCGCATAATAACAGTGTCATAATCATTAATGAATTTACGTTCGGAGCCATCTGCCATGGAAATTGGATTTTCACCTCGCCAAGTCAACTCTAGCATAGATCCTAAAGAATCTTCAGTTGGACCAGATATAGTTCCGCTACCCATCATGTCACCTGAATTTACCGGGCAACCATTGACAGTATGATGCGCCAATTGCTGTGCCATATTCCAATACATATACTTGAAGTTAGATTTACTAACTACAGTTTCTTTAGCACCTTTTGGCTGTATAGAAGCTTCTAATTTAATATCGAAACTCTTTTTGCCTTTATATTGTAAATACGGCAGTTGTTTTTTGGTAGCTTTAGGACTTTCCACACGGTAAGGTTCTAAAGCATCAAGTGTTACAATCCAAGGTGAAATTGAAGACGCAAAGTTTTTACCTAAGAACGGACCTAAAGGCACGTATTCCCATTTTTGAATATCTCTGGCAGACCAATCGTTAAATAGTACCAATCCAAAAATGTAATCTTCAGCTTCTTCAATAGGAATAGGCTCGCCTAAATCATTAGCATCAGTAGTAATAAAAGCCATTTCTAGCTCAAAATCAACTAGTTTTGATGGTCCAAATACAGGCTGGGTAGCATCTGCTGGCATTGTTTGCCCTTGTGGGCGATGCACCGGGATGCCAGAAGGAATAATTGATGAACTTCTACCATGATAACCAACAGGCATGTGTAACCAATTTGGCATTAAGGCGTTTTCAGCCCCTCTAAACATTGTGCCAACGTTAGTTGCATGTTCAATACTGGCATAAAAGTCCGTGTAATCACCAATTTGTACGGGTAGTTGCATTTCAATTTCGTCTAAACGAAATAACACGATTTCCTTATTTTTTTTATTGTTTTTTAAGGTGTCAGTTTCCGAATCGAAAATTTGAGCAATCCTATTTCTAACGGATCGCCAAGTTTTTCGGCCATCAGCGATGAAATCATTCAAAGTGTCTTGCAGAAAAATATCATCGGTTAACGCAATCCCATCAAAATATCCTAATTGATGCAAAGCGCCTAAATCTATTGCTGTATCACCAATTCGTGTCCCAATAGTAATAATGTCATCTCTTGTTAAAAAGACACCAAAGGGAATGTTCTGAATTGGAAAATCTGAATTCTTATCGACGTGTAACCATGAGGTTCTATCTGGATTATTGGCTGATAATGGCATACTAAAATGTTAATTAGTTGTTATTAAATTCTACGTAAATATATGTTTTTTGCACAATTAAACTAATGTATTTATTATTTTTGATTTCAATTTAACGATAACTAAAACATATGCAACGCGACGAACAAATTTTTGAACTTATTCAAGCAGAACATGAACGCCAACTAAATGGCTTAGAATTGATTGCTTCGGAAAACTTTGTGAGCGACCAAGTTATGGAAGCTGCAGGATCTGTATTAACTAATAAATATGCCGAAGGTTATCCAGGAAAACGTTATTATGGAGGGTGTGAAGTTGTAGATGAAGTGGAGCAAATAGCCATTGATAGAGCAAAGGTTTTATTTGGAGCTGAATATGTAAATGTACAACCACATTCTGGGAGTCAGGCTAATACGGCGGTTTTTGCAGCTTGTTTAGAGCCTGGAGATACTATTTTGGGATTTGATTTATCACATGGGGGACATTTAACCCATGGATCACCGGTTAATTTTTCAGGAAAACTTTATAATCCTGTGTTTTATGGTGTTAAAAAAGAAACGGGATTAATTGATTATGATCATGTTCAGCAAGTCGCTGAAAAAGAGCGACCTAAATTAATTATTGCTGGTGCCTCTGCATATTCAAGGGATATGGATTTTGAGCGATTTAGAGCAATAGCCGATACCGTAGGGGCAATATTAATGGCAGATATTTCACATCCAGCGGGCTTAATTGCTAAAGGCATTATGAATGATCCTTTGCAACATTGTCATATAGTAACGACCACAACACATAAAACCTTACGAGGCCCTAGAGGAGGGATGATAATGATGGGTAAAGATTTTGATAACCCTTTCGGTTTAAAATTAAAAAACGGAAATCTTAAAAAAATGTCTTCTTTATTGAATTCAGGGGTTTTTCCGGGAAATCAAGGCGGACCATTAGAACATATTATTGCGGCTAAAGCGATCGCGTTTGGCGAAGCTCTAACAGATAATTTTATGCACTACGCGTTGCAAGTAAAAAAGAATGCAGCCGCAATGGCAAAGGCCCTAGTAGATCGGGATTATCATATTATTTCAGGGGGTACAGATAATCATATGATGTTGATTGATTTAAGAAATAAAAATATCACTGGTAAAGATGCAGAACAAGCATTAGTAAAAGCTGAAATTACGGTAAATAAGAATATGGTGCCTTTTGATGATAAAAGCCCATTTGTAACTTCGGGTATAAGAATAGGGACACCTGCAGTAACGACACGAGGCATGAAAGAAGCTGATATGGAGGGCGTTGTTGAATTAATTGATGAAGTCATTAGAAATTATGAAAATGAAAGCGTTCTTGAAGCTGTAGGAACAAAGGTGAATGCATTGATGTCACACAGACCATTGTTTGTGTAGTTATTAGGGTTATTAAATACAAAAAGGCAGTTTAAAAACTGCCTTTTTGTATTTGTTGAAATTACTTTTCAAGAGGGCCTTCCCATAGGACTTGTTCAATCATCCATTTGTTTTCACGTTTAGAAAGTAAGATGTAATCAATTCCCCACCATGCGGTTACCTTAGCTGATGCTATAGTATTTCCAATATCTAAAATTTTTACTTTTTTTGGCGCGTTAGATTTTGGAAATTGCTTTTTCTCTTTTACATTTTTTGCATAAGCCAATGCTGCTTCAAAGGACATATAATCTTGTTGTTCATAATGCCCATCTTTGTTTTTCCAAAAACCAAATTTATTTAAACTTGGTTGTAAGCTTGATTTAAGCTTAGAAGTATCGCCTTCATAAAATCCTTCTAAGTAATTCAAACATGCTTTTTCTACATCTGTTTTATTTGATAATTGTGCTAGAGATAGGTTGAATGCTAATAAGCATAACAAAATTGTATGTAAATGTTTCATGATTTTAAGTTTTGATATTCAAAAATTTAAGATAAATAAAACAGGCGTAAAAACCGTTAAATTACAATTAATCTTCTTGAAACTCTACACTTTCGTACGCTCCAATATCTGGCAATGTGCCTCGTGTCGTGTTGGTGATGTCCGTGGTGAGCAGTCCAAATGTGATAGCATTACCATCAGCTGGGGATCCATTTGGAATATTAAATAAATTTTGTTGTGTATTAAGGAACCCTGGTGCTTCATTAAAAATGCAATTCTCGTACAAATTGGAATCGTCAAAATCATACTGAGGTTCTGAAAAATTGTCAAACGGATCATCAAAGCGAATTAGGCTGTTGGTAAATTTAAAATTGAAATCCGCATCATTATTTTTATCTAAAATGAGTTCTGGATTATCATTACCATAGATAATACAATTAGTAAAATTGGCTGATTCCAATGGATTTGTAAAAACCGTATTATCTTCATCAATATAATAATTAGTCATTAATACAGAAGGAAATTGTCTAAAGCTATTGCTCCAATAATTTGCTAAAGTTGCATGTGTAATTTGGTATCTCCCACCGTAAGTACCAGCAAAGGCTGCCTGACCACAATTATTTATTACTAAATTTTCTGCAGTAATAGACGTTGCTCTTCCTAAAATCCCAAAATTACTAGCATTGTAAATTTGAGTATTTGTAATGATTAATTTAGAAGCATCTTCTTGATTGCCTTCACTAACAATACCCGCAGTACTATTTTTTATGGTCACATGATTAAATATATTATCCGTACTTCCATTATACAGCCATATAGTTTCCCATTGGCCTGGTACATTTTCATAATCGGGTTCTAATCGATCGCCTTCAAAAATCACTTCGTTTTCCAAAAGATCAGGATCTGTGCTTGGTAGCCCATTTGCTTTTATTGCGCCAGACTTGGTAATTAACAAGCCGGAATTAGCATGGAAGTGCACTCTCGCTCCAGCATTTACCGTTAATGTTTTGCCTTCATCTACTGCAGCATAACCATAAATCACATAAGGTTTTTCCTTGGTGAAAGTGAGCTCTGAGTCGGTTAAAAATCGACCTTGGATATTGGTGTCTTCTACCATACCGTCACCATTAGTGTCAAAAGACAAAGTTTCAATAAGGTATTCACCAGTGTCATTATCTAAAGTACGCTGAGGGTAAATAAAGACTGCATCTTTGACCAAAGTTACTAATTCTACTTTTTGAAGATTATTGCCAGCATCAAATTCAATAGCGTCTGTATATAGAAATTGATTTCCTGAAGCAGCCAGAGCCTCTATGTCAATGGTAGTTTCAATAAAGATATACATGCTGTCTTTGGCCAAAATCTCTACATTTTCAAATGTTTTTCCAGTCACTGTGCCAGTCATTCCATCTACATTCAATCTGTAATTTGAATTTTGCCCTTCAGCTAATCGAACACTAGGAATTACAATATCGTTATCACTATTATTGTATACCTTTAAATTGTAAGTGCTCGATCCAATATTTGAAAAAATCGTATCTAAATAGACCGTATCTTTTGAGAATTCTAATTGTCCAGTACTAGAGGTGAAGTTAAAATCTTTGCGACAAGAACTCCAAAATACTAATGAAATAAGACAGAGAATAAAATAGAGGTTACGTTTCATTAAGAATCATTGCTTTCGGTAAAAATATAACTTTTGAAATACTATTATAGTATGTTTATAATTAATTAAACAGATTAGTTATTTCAGTAGTTATACGAGATGGCTTTAACCGCTGTTTACTCATAAGACACCATTTGGTCTCTGATCTTACAACTAGCTTGTTCGTTTTTGTATTATACATCTCTACAATACGCTTAGAGCTCACACCTCCACTAGAAGCTACAAAAGTTTTTAATAGTAAGTTTTCATTTAACATCACCGATGCTTGATATGAAATATTATGATTTAATAATACCCAAAAATAGTGACTTAAAATTTCAGTCGATGCATTTTGCTCCCAGTGCGCTTTAGCAATGTCATTTACCCATTGTACATAACGCACATTATTGACATGATTTAGTTCATCTAAATCATCAATAGAAACGATAATATTTTTCTCATAGATTTGCATGCCTTATTTTTCAACAATTTCTACTTCAAATAATTTATCCCAGCGTTTACCGGTAACGAAAAGAGTTTTGGTTTCAGGGTTGTAAGCAATACCGTTCAATACATCTAATCCTTCGTGCTGCGTTACCTTTTTCTTTAGTGCTCTAAAATCAATTACACCGTCAATAGCGCCATTTTCAGGATTTATAATAGCTACACCATCAAGTTGATAACGATTAGCATATATTTTACCATTAACCCATTCCATTTCATTAATGCCTACAATTCTACTTTTATTAGTGTATACCTCAATATGAGATTGCTCTTCTAGGGTTGTGGTATTAAGTTGCCAAATTTTTTCAGTACCATCACTCTTAAATAAGCGCGAGCCATCATTGCAAAGCCCCCATCCTTCCTTACTTTTCCCGTATTTAAAACTGCCAGTTTTTTCAAAACTATTGGCATCATAAATAAAGCCAACGCCTTCTTTCCATGTTAATTGGTAAACGTTATTGTTTAAAATGGATAAACCTTCTCCAAAGTAATTTTTTGACAAATCAATATTTTTAAGAACCTCTCCAGTCTTGTAATTTACTTTTCTCAGCTTTGACTCGCCATATTGCCCAGTACTTTCAAAGAGTTCACCATTATGAAACTCTAAACCTTGTGTATAAGATGTGATGTCATGTGGGTATTCATTAATGATATTAAAAGTATATACTTTAGGTGGCACATCATTTAAAATTACAAGATCATAAGTAACGGTTTGCGTTTCATTATCGTGATTTACAATAGCCTTAATGCTATGATTTCCAAGCTTGAAATCTTTCAGGTTTACAGTTCTATTTACAGGACTCCCATCGATAGTAAAAGAAGTAGCCGTAACATTTAATGCTTTTGGATTTTTAATGTCCAATTCTAAAGTTTGATCTTTGGCTATAGAAAACACTTTAGATTTTTTGTTTTGTGAAGCGTTTGTGCTAATTGAAAAATCGCTTTTTTTACTTTTAGTGCTACTACCACAAGCACAAAAAAAGATGGTTAATATTATGATAGTAAGAAACTTAAATTGACGCATTGAGGATTTATATTTTTAAGCAATTTATTTATTTAAATTCAGTAAAAAAAATCATTGCACAAATATTAAAAGGTTGTATCTTTGCAGCCGGCAAGTCCTACACAACCAGCTCCTATTGAATCCTCCAGGGCGGGAACGCAGCAAAGGTAAATGGTCGTAGCGGTGTGATGTAGGTAGCTTGCCTTTTTTTGTACAATATATCGAAATCTTGAATGCCTCGGCGCATCAAGATTTTTTCATTTATTGTATGCGCAATAAAAATAGGAATCCCACCATATAAAATTGTATTTTTGATTTCGTAATTAATTCTATACTTTAATTAAAAATGTCTAAAGTTGTTTTGATAACTGGTGGATCATCAGGAATAGGTAAAACTGTTGGTGAGTTTCTTCAGAATAAAGGCTACCGTGTTTATGGTACAAGTCGAAATCCAGATAGATACCCCGATAGTAAAATTGAACTTTTAGCATTGGATGTAACCGATTTAGATTCAATTTCTAATTGTGTCAAGTTATTGCTCGACAAAGAAGATAGCATCGATGTATTGATTAATAATGCTGGTGCAGGCATAACAGGCCCTATTGAAGAAACTCCGGATATAGAAATAAAACGCAACTTCGAAACCAATTTGTTTGGTCCAATTAATATCATAAAAGCCGTATTGCCAAAAATGCGTGCTCAAAATTCGGGATTAGTCATTAATGTGACATCCATTGCAGGTTATATGGGTTTGCCGTATCGCGGCATCTATTGTGCAAGTAAAGGAGCGCTTGAATTAATTACCGAAACCTTTAGAATGGAACTTAAAAGTTTTAATATCGAAATGACTAATGTTGCGCCTGGCGATTTTGCTACTAATATTGCCATGGGACGTTTTCATGCACCAGTACTTGAAAATTCGCCGTACAAAAAATGGTATGGCGATGCTTTAAAACTTATGAATACTCATGTTGATGAAGGTAAGGATCCGCAGGTTATGGCAGATATTATCTATAAAATTATACTTATCGATAAACCGAAAGGTCGCTATAAAGTTGGTGAGTTTATGCAGAAATTTTCTATCGTTTTAAAACGTATTTTGCCAAATAAAGTTTTTGAAAAAATGCTAATGAAGTATTATAAATTGTAGAGATCTAATTTTTGAATACTGTTAATATTTTTTAATTAATATTTTATTCAAAAGCTTTGTAATGTCGTAAATTCGCTGCGAACTAAAATACGACGAAACAATGAAATTTTTTATTGACACAGCAAATCTTGATCAAATTAAAGAAGCTCAAGACCTAGGTGTTCTAGATGGCGTAACTACTAATCCGTCATTAATGGCTAAAGAAGGTATTACTGGAACCAATAACATTTTAAAGCATTATGTTGACATCTGTAACATTGTGGAAGGCGATGTAAGTGCAGAAGTTATCGCTACAGATTTTGAAGGAATGGTAAGAGAAGGTGAGGCACTTGCTGAATTACATGATCAAATCGTAGTGAAACTTCCTATGATTAAAGATGGTGTTAAAGCTTGTAAATATTTTTCTGAAAGAGGTGTAAGAACTAATGTAACTTTAGTGTTTTCTGCAGGACAAGCTCTTTTAGCGGCTAAAGCAGGAGCAACTTATGTGTCACCTTTTATTGGTCGTTTGGATGATATATCAACTGATGGACTGAATCTTATTGCTGAAATCCGTATGATTTATGATAATTATGGTTTTGAAACCGAAATTTTGGCGGCTTCAGTAAGACATACAATGCATATTATTGACTGTGCTAAACTTGGTGCAGATGTTATGACAGGACCATTAAGTTCTATTGAAGGTTTGTTGAAACATCCATTAACAGATATTGGTTTGGCTAAATTTTTAGAAGACTATAAGAAAGGTAATAAATAGAGTTTACCTTTATTAACCAAAAAAAGCCGCTTTATGAGTGGCTTTTTTTTATTCGCTTAATTTATTAAGTAGTTTATTAAATTTCCGATCGAAAAGATTAGAATTTGAAGATTGTATTACGCCTTTGTCATTGAGCACAAAAACTTTATTGATGTAATGAATAGCTAAAATCTGTTTGGCTTTTTCAGCGTTTTCAAATCGATATTCATTTTTAAAGGAAAAATTATTGTCTTTTAAAGTCTTTTTCCAAAGTTTGTTGGATAAGTCGTTAATATTAACACAAACAAAATCAATATCTGGATATTCGTTTTCTAGTGCTTTTACCTTATTGTGACTTTCAACAAAATGACTTTTAGACACCTTTGACCAAAAATAGATCACTGTAGGTTTCTTAATAATCTTTGAAAAACTCTTCTTTTTGTTTTGTTTGTCTATAACATTAACATGAGGAAATGAGTTGCCAGGTTTTAGATATTTAAGTGTTGAATATAAATTATCAATATAAGCATGGTTGTCATCGTCTGTGTTTTTTTCCATAAACGAGTCATACATGGCATCGCAATCTTTTTCAGACATACAATTAGAAAGATAATTGCGAGTTGCGTATTTTAAAAGGTTATTTCTTACCGCGTCATTTTTTACCATATTGTTCATTAATTTCAACTTCGTTAAGTTGTAATCAATAGACATGCGATTAAAATAATTATTATCCGTATTACTGAAATAATCGTCCAATGCTAGGTTGTTAAACAAATGAAATAAGAAATTGTAATAAGAATAGAAATCTTCCATTCCTTTTTCGTCAAAATTAATAGCGCTTCGGTAGCTATAAAAACTCTCAGGGAGTTCCTTGTAAAGCTTTAATTTATTACTCCCAAAATGGCGAAAAGGATATAATTCTTTGTTGGCATAGTAATTGAAATTAACACTAGATTCTGCAATATGTTTAAATAAACTTGAGCTTTCGTAACGGGTTGTAAATGTGTTCACTTCTTTTAAACGCCCGAAACGCGCCGAGTCTAACTTCTCTTCAAATACCTCTGGCTCGAGTTTGCTAAAATTGTAAAACGTTTTGTCATCAGATTCGATAGTTAGAAATAAATCTATGAGAAAGTTATTTTTTTTAGCACCTTTTCCTGTAAAGACTAGAGATTCATCAAAATCATATGTATTTAATCTGAGTAAAATGCTATCATTAGGTTCAATGATAACAGCCTGATATTCGCCGCCATGAATAAATGAATGTAGCCCCGAATTTATACTCCCAAAAGTATAAGAGAATCTATTGTTATTATCCAGATACAGCGTGTCAATTACCGACTGAGAGTCGTATAATACAACGTATTCTGCGTTGGGGTTCACAATCTCGCCACCAAAGTAGGCTGTTTCACATTCATTTTCTTCAGAATTACAAGACGATAAGCTCGCTAAAACTAAGAAAAAAAGTATAATCCGTTTCATCATAAAAATATTCGCGTTGTCAATGCGATAGCTCTCAATTCTATACAAAAATAGAGTTTGCATATTAAAGGCCTTGTTAATGCGCTGTTAAATATTATTAAGAATATGTTTTTATTGGCTTTATGGTTTGATTTCTCTACTTTTGCACTCGCTTACGCGTAAAGATTTATGATGTGATATTTGATCCGGTAAGTGTGCTATTTTTGTATTAAAGATTAATACATCTGAATAAATTAAAAAGAATAAAATGTTATCAGTTTCTAACTTATCAGTTCAATTTGGAAAACGCGTGTTATTTGACGATGTAAATACAACGTTTAATAATGGCAATTGCTACGGTATTATTGGTGCCAATGGAGCAGGGAAATCTACTTTCTTAAAGATTTTAGCAGGAAAACAAGATCCTACCTCAGGACATGTGCACCTTGAACCAGGAAAACGTATGTCGGTATTAGAACAAAACCACAACTTATATAATGAGCACACGGTTTTGGAAACTATTATCATGGGAAACAAACCTTTATTCAAATTGAAATCTGAAATTGATGCCTTGTATGCAGACTATACGGATGAAAATGCTGAAAAGATAGGTGAGCTTCAGGTACAATTTGAAGAAATGAATGGATGGAATGCTGATAGTGACGCTGCAGCAATGCTTTCAAATTTAGGTATTAAAGAAGAGTTGCATTATACGTTAATGCAAGATTTGGATGGGAAACAAAAAGTACGTGTTTTATTAGCGCAAGCTTTATTTGGTAACCCTGATGTACTAATAATGGATGAACCAACAAACGATTTGGATTATGAAACTATTTCATGGTTAGAGTCGTTTTTAGCCAATTATGATAACTGTGTTATTGTGGTTTCTCACGATAGACACTTTTTAGATGCTGTTTGTACGCATATCTCTGATATTGATTTTGGAAAAATTAATCATTTCTCTGGAAATTACACATTTTGGTATGAATCTTCGCAATTAGCTGCGAGACAGCATGCACAACAAAACAAAAAGGCTGAAGACAAGAAAAAAGAATTGGAAGAGTTTATTAGGCGTTTTTCTGCAAATGTTGCCAAATCAAAACAGGCCACTAGTAGAAAGAAAATGATTGAAAAACTGAACATTGCAGATATTAAGCGTTCAAGCCGTCGATATCCTGCAATTATATTTGAACGTGATAGAGAAGCGGGAGATCAAATTCTAAATATTGAAGGATTAGCGGCTTCTATTGAAGGTGAAACATTATTTAAAAGTATAGATTTGAACCTTGCAAAAGGAGATAAGGTTGTTGTGTATTCTAAAGATTCTAGAGCGACAACTGCTTTTTATCAAATAATTAATGGTAATGAAAAAGCCGACGGTGGTAAATTTGCTTGGGGGGTAACAACGTCACAGTCATATTTACCTTTAGATAATAGCTCGTTTTTTAATAATGATTTATCCTTAGTGGATTGGTTACGTCAATGGGCAACTACCGAAGAAGAAAGGGAAGAAGTCTATGTTCGTGGATTCTTAGGAAAAATGATTTTTAGTGGTGAAGAAGCGTTAAAAACTTCAAAAGTATTGTCTGGAGGAGAAAAGGTGCGATGTATGTTATCGAGAATGATGATGGTAAGAGCCAATGTTTTAATGTTGGATGAACCAACAAATCATTTGGATCTTGAAAGTATAACAGCATTTAATAATTCCCTTAAAAACTTTAAAGGTACAGTTCTATTTACAACACATGATCACGAATTTGCACAAACCGTAGCGAATAGAGTAATAGAATTAACACCTGGTGGTATTATTGATCGATATACCACTTTTGATGAGTATATGCAAAACCCAAAAATTAAAGAGCTTAGAGCGAAAATGTATGCAGTTACAGCATAAGTAAATAAGACACATAAAAAAAGCGCCACATCAATATGGCGCTTTTTTTATACTTCCATTTCTGCCAATGCACCTTGAACTATAGGCACAGCTTTGTCTAATTCATCATTATGTACAAATAACTCCTGATGCCCAGGAATGGCAGGTCCAAAACCCGCAAGTCTTCCAGATTCTGTTTCATCCTTAATTACCGGTGTAATGCCAATTTCTCCAAGTTTAGAAACAATGAATTGTACAATGATAAAACTTCCTGTGTATATTTTAGTATAGTGTGTTTCCATAATTATGAAGAGATTTGAATGTTGTCTTTTAAAGATACAATAATTCTTTCAATTTCGTACATTTATGCAAATAGTAAACCAGCCATGAGTGAAAATTTAATACAAAAGATTTTAGAATTCCAAGCGGTATCTGAAGCGCTAGAACCAAGTGAAAATGAACGCGGACATTATGTAGATGAAGTTCATGAGTATGCAAATGCGTTTTTAAAGGATTTGAAAACATCGAAAGCATATACGAGTGATAAGGAAACACCTAATGTGTTTAAAATTTCTCAAAACCAAAAATCATTAAAAGAAATACTAGAATTGTATGCCAAGGAAGTGGCGGCAAAAGGTATAAAACCAGCCTCTGGTGGTCATATTGGATATATTCCAGGAGGTGGGATTTTTACGGCTGCCATAGCCGATTTTCTTGCTGATGTTACCAACGAATATTCTGGAATGTATTACGCTTCTCCAGGTGCGGTAACTATTGAAAATGAGGTTATAGATTGGATGAAAGGAATTTTTGGATTCCCGGCAACAGCTATTGGGAATTTAACATCAGGAGGTTCTATTGCCAATTTAATTGCTTTAACTGCGGCAAGAGATAAACATCAAATTAAAAATGAAAAAATCATAAATAGTGTTATTTATATGAGCCCTCAAGTGCATCATTGTATTCATAAAGCACTACGTATTATTGGATTGGAAGATGTTGTTGTTAATTATTTAGAATTGGATGAAAACTCTAGAATCAATAGCGAAGATTTAAAAAATAAAATTGAAGCCGATATTCAAAGAAACTTAGAACCGTTTATGGTTATTGCATCGGCTGGAACAACAGATACTGGTGCTATTGATCCTTTGGAAACTATTGGAGAAATTGCAAAGAAAAATAAGCTATGGTATCATGTAGATGCCGCTTATGGCGGATTTTTTATTCTTACGGAATCAAAAGCTTCCAAATTTAGAGGTGTGGAAATGGCTGATTCTTTAGTTATAGATCCTCATAAAGGTTTGTTCTTACCTTATGGTTTAGGAGCGGTGTTAGTAAAGGATAAAGCTGCGGTTTATCATTCACATCATTATATTGCAAATTACATGCAAGATGCAGTAAATACTAATAACCCAATTAATCCAGCCGATGTTTCACCAGAATTAACCAAGCATTTTAGAGGGTTAAGATTATGGTTGCCATTGCAATTGCATGGGTTAGCCCCTTTTGTTGCATGTTTGGAGGAGAAGTTGCTATTAACACATTATTTTAGATTACGATTAATTGAAATTGGATTTAAAGTTGGTCCAGAGCCAGATTTATCGGTTAGTTATTTTTGGTACCCAACAAAGGATGATAATGAAAATGCTTTTAATGAACAGCTCATGCAATACATTCATGACGATGGGGAAGTGTATTTGAGTTCTACTCGCATTAATGGTAAATTTGTAATTAGGATTGCTATTCTTTCGTTTAGAACAAAAATTGAGACAATAGATCGGGCTATGATCATGATTGATAAGGCTTTAATTAAAACGAAACAGCATAATCCTATCATTAATTCTAAATAAAAATGAGTAGATTAATACTTTCATTAATTTTAATATTTGCTGTACTTATGAATGGATATGGTCAAACAAAACGACTTAGAGATTATGGTATTGAAATAGGTGTTTTGGGAACTGGAAAACTGAATGCTATTACGGATGTTAAAGGGGTGAAAGTAGGTCACGAAACTATTATTGAAGGCGATGATGTTAGAACCGGTGTTACTGCAATTTTACCACATGAAGGAAATCTCTATCAATTTAAAATACCGGCAGCAATTTATGTTGGCAACGGCTTTGGGAAATTAGCAGGTTTTACACAAGTTAAAGAATTAGGAAATATTGAAACTCCAATCGTACTAACCAATACTTTAAGTGTGCCTGCTGCTTCAGAAGCACTCATTACATATACATTGGGATTGAAGGGTAATGAAGAAGTACGTTCAGTAAATTCAGTAGTGGGCGAAACTAATGATGGCTGGCTAAATGACATCAGAGGGCGGTATGTAAAACCAAGCCATGTTTTAAAAGCTATTGATAATGCAAAAGTTGGTCCATTGGCAGAAGGCAACGTGGGCGCCGGGACGGGAACCATTTGTTTTGGTTATAAGGGAGGCATAGGGACATCGTCAAGGTTGGTTCCTAAATCACTAGGGGGGTATACTGTTGGTGTTTTGGTACAGTCAAACTTTGGAGGTGTACTAGAGATAAGTGGCGTTCCCATTGCAAAAGAATTAGAAAAATATCCTTTTCGGGATAAAATATTAAACGATGCAGACGGCTCTTGTATGATTGTTGTCATAACAGATGCGCCATTGGGTTCTAGGAACTTAGAACGTTTGGCTAAAAGAGCGATAATGGGATTAGCCAAAACGGGTGGTATTGCCTCAAATGGAAGTGGTGATTATGTCATAGCAATGTCCACAGCAAAAGAAAATTTTGTGGCACATTCAAGCGATGCAGCTGTTGACGTGAAACGATTAATACGAAATGATGAAATGTCTCCTTTGTTCCTTGCAACTATTGAAGCGACTGAAGAAGCCATTTTAAATTCACTATTTGCCGCAGAAACAATAATTGGGCGAGATGGGCATATAGTAAAATCCTTACCAATTGATAAGGTTTTGGCGTTAATGAAAAAGTATAACAAAATAAAAAAGTAATTTATAAAGATGAGAAATCAAGTTATAAGTTCAATAATATGTTTATTCCTTTTATCAAATTGTAATCAGACGGTTAGAAAAGAAGTAAAGAAAAAAAATAATATTCAAGAATCTTTTTCAAAAATTTCTGATACGATTTCGGATAATCATAATTGGATGCAAGCTATCAATGATAAAAATATTGAATTGTTGTCAAGTTTGTATACTGAAAATGCTCTGGTACTTTCTGAAAAAGGAGTTGATTTAAATAATAGAAAAGAAATATTAGAACTTGTCCCAAATAGTAATTTCATTGTAAAAAGTGTGTCAACTAAGAAAAGGATTCAAGCAAATGATAATTATGATTATGAAATAGGAAGTTTTATAAACAAGGATGGCGGATTGGCTAAACATCTTATTATTTGGAAGACTAACGATGGTAATGACAAGCGTGAACTTGAATTTATAACGGTTGCATCTGGTACTCAAATTGATTTAGAAGCTATTACGTTGCAACGCGAACAATGGATGATATTATGCAACGCTCATGATGCTAAATCATTGATTGACAATGTGTACTCTGAGAATACCATGTATTATAATAGAGGTCGTTTGCTAAAAGGGAGAAACCATTTAGTTGAAGAATATGATTACATGAACAACCCTGAATATAAATTGAAGCTTGAGCCTATTCTTGTTGAACCTGTTTCAGAATCTATAGTTTATGAAATGGGCCAATGTATAGGGTCTTACAATGGAAAATATATTATTATTTGGCAAAAGAATGACAACGGGATTTGGCAAGTTTTATTCGATTCAAATATTTAGCTGTCTATCGTAATTCTGCTCCTAGTTGCTTTTCGAAATTGCCTTGTAGCTTTTTCATGATTTTATCAATCTGCTTATCAGTAAGTGTTTTGTGTTCGTCTTGTAGTGTGAAACTCACAGCATAACTTTTTTTACCAATAGGCAAATTCTTACCTTGATAAACATCAAACAAGTTTACATTTTTCAGCAATTGCTTTTCTGTTTGTTTGGCGATTTTAAGGATAGATTCAAATGAAACAGCTTCGTCCAATAACAATGCAAAATCCCGTTTTACTTCTGGGTATTTTGGTATGCCTTTAAACTTAATGTCATTTCGTTCACAGATTTCAATAACATTATCCCAATTAATATCTGCATAAAGGACATCTTGAGAAATATCAAAAGATTTTAAAATAGACTTTTTTATCAATCCAAAATCTACAAGGTTGATTTTGCCTAATTTTAAATTTAAACCTTCGCTAAACAAATCACTAGTAGTCGCAGATTCATTAAATCTATTGATTCCTAGGCGCTTTAACAAGCTAGTAATAGCACCTTTTAAGTAAAAGAAATCAGATGGTTGATTGGCAACATTCCAGCGTTCTGAACTTTTGTTTCCGGTAACAAAAACGGAAAGGTGTTTGTGCTCTTCTCTTGCATCGTTATAGTTATGATATGTTTTTCCGAATTCAAAAAATTTCAAGTTCGTTTGTCTTCTGTTAATGTTGTGAGCAATTGCTTCCATGCCACCAAAAAGCATACTTTGACGCATTACGCCTAAATCTTGACTTAATGGATTTAGCATTTCTACGTTATGCTCAGCTTTCAACTTGTTGCTTAAATCAACGTATGCTGCCGACGTCAATGAATTTACCATGATTTCGTAAAAACCTTGAGATACCAATTGATTTCCAACTATGTTCTGTAATTTATAATCTTCAAATTTTGACGAATTTGAAATAGAGGCATTTAACTTTTCAGTAGTACCAATATTGTTATAACCATATACGCGTAAAATTTCTTCAATAATATCTGCTTCACGTTGTACATCATTTCTATATGCTGGCACTGTTAGTCCTAAGCCTGTTTCTGTAACATTATTAACTTTGATATCTAATGACGCTAAAATACTTTTGATAATTTCCCTAGGAATTTCTTCTCCAATTAAATTTTTAGCATTGTCAAAACTCAAGCGTACTTGAAAATCTTCAATTTTAACCGGATACTCGTCAATAACATCACTTGCAATTTCACCTCCTGCAATTTCAATAATTAACAAAGCTGCTCGTTTTAAAGCATATTCAGTGATATTAGGATCTATACCACGTTCAAATCTAAAAGAAGCATCTGTATTAAGGCCATGGCGTTTGGCCGTTTTTCTAATGCTAATAGGATCAAAATAGGCGCTTTCTAAAAAGATACTGGTCGTTTCTTCGGTTACCCCGGAGTGAATTCCGCCAAATACACCAGCAATACACATAGGTTTCTCATTGCCATCGCAAATCATTAAATCATCTTCATGTAATTCACGTTCAATTTCATCTAGAGTTACAAATTTTGTTCCGCTTGGTAATGTTTTTACAATGACTTTGTTCCCAGAAACTTTATTTGCATCAAAAGCATGCAGAGGTTGTCCTAGGTCATGTAACACATAGTTGGTTGCGTCCACAACGTTATTGATTGGTGCGAGGCCAATAGCTCTTAAGCGATGTTTTAACCAGGTTGGTGAGTCTTCAACCTTTAAGCCAGAAATTGTTAAGCCACAATAGCGCGGCGAGCGCTGTTTATCTCTAACATCTACATCTATTTTTAACGAGCGATTATCTAAGTGAAAAGCACTAACAGATGGTGTGATTAATTCAAGATTCACTTCATGCTGAAGTAATCCAGCTTTTAAATCACGTGCAACACCGAAATGGCTCATTGCATCTGCTCTGTTTGGCGTGAGGCCAATTTCAAAAACCAAGTCATTTTCAATATCAAATATATCTGAAGCCAAAGTACCAGCCGTAATGCTTGAATCAAGAACCATGATGCCTTCATGAGATTTGCCTAAACCAAGCTCATCTTCGGCACAAATCATTCCTTCACTTACTTCACCTCGAATTTTGCCTTTTTTTATGGTCCAAGCTTCTCCTTCTTCAGCGTATAATACAGTGCCAATTGTGGCTACTGGAACTTTTTGCCCAGCGGCTACATTAGGCGCGCCACAAACAATATGCAACGGTGTATCAGTACCTATATCAACTGTAGTCACTTTTAAACGATCCGCATTAGGATGTTGTATGCAAGTTAAAACTTCACCAATAACAACGCCTTCTAATCCGCCTTTTACAGATTGATACTTCTCTATGCCTTCTATCTCTAAGCCTAAATCTGTAAGTAAATCACCTGTTTTGTTAGCGTCCCAATCAGTTTTTATAAATTGCTTTATCCAGTTGTATGAAATCTTCATTTGAGTTCTTTATATAAAGGTGCAAAGATAATAATACTTCAGTGTTAACGAAACGGAAACAATTTTTTTATATAAGTAATTTGTTGTTATTTCGGTATGTAAATTAAATACTCCTATGATACGAAATATAATTGCTGTTTTACTTATAATTACGAGTTTATCCTGTCAAGAAGAACGCTCTAAAAGGTTAGAAATTGGGATGTATCGTGGTCATTTAGTTGCTCAAGATAATCAAAATATGCCATTTCTTTTTGAGGTAACTTCAGAACATGATTTAAAAATTTATAACGGGGATGAGGTCATAGAAGTGGACGAAATTCAATATCGTAACGATTCAGTTTATATCAGGTTGCCATATTTTGAAACGGTGATTGCTGCTAAGTTTGATGGTAATAATTTTAAAGGCCAGTGGATAGAAGAAGATAGAGATCGATCAGTTGCTTTTTATGCGGAGTATAATAAAATAGAAAGGTTTGAGGTGAAAACAGGTGCAAATCAGAAGGATGTTTCGGGCATATGGGAAGCAGAATTTAATGATTATGGTAACATTTATCCTTCCAAAGGAGTCTTTGAACAAAAAGGGGATAAGGTCTTAGGAACATTTAGGACGCCATCGGGAGATTATAGGTACTTGGAGGGCGTCGTTGATGGTGATTCACTTAAACTATCAACCTTTGACGGTGCGCATGCATTTCTGTTTAAAGCTAAACTTACAGATTCGGTGATGATTGGTTTGTTTTATTCAGGAAATCATTCTTTAGAAACCTTTATTGCAAGACGTAACTCAGAATTTGAACTCCCTGATGCAAATGCCTTAACTAAAATGAAAGACGGGTTTGATGATTTTAATTTTGAATTTCCGGATTTGGAAGGCAATGTGGTTTCATTAAAAGATGAGCAATTTAAAAACAAGGTGGTTCTAGTGCAGCTAATGGGGTCATACTGCCCAAATTGTTTGGATGAAACTAAGTTTTACTCAAAGTATTATGAATCCAATAAAAATAGAGATTTAGAAATAATTGCCTTAGCTTTTGAAAATGCTAAATCCAAAGAAAAAGCAGTTAAGGGTATCAAGCGAATGAAAGAACGGGTAGGACTTAATTACCCTATTTTGTTAGCGCAGATAGGCACTAATGATAAAGTTAAGGCCCAGGAGAAAATGCCTATGCTCAACCAGGTGTCTTCATATCCAACGACAATATATGTGGATAAAAAGGGAAAAGTAAGAAAAATTCATACGGGGTTTAATGGGCCTGCAACTGGTGTGAAATATGAGGATTTCCAAAAAGAGTTCAGTGCCTTTATGGAAACGCTTCTGGCAGAATAATTTCGAATCGATGACTTTATTTTCAGTATTAAAATCAGGTCATAACTTTTTCAACTAGAATGCGTTCATATTTTTTTGTAATAGACATGTTGCGTTTTACAAAGTCAGCATTTGTGAATAACATTATTAAGCTAAAAATGGCTATTTAATGAATATATAAGACGCTTATTTATGTTTTAAGATGTCAAATTGATGGATGTTAAATTCATCCTAACATTCCGTTAATTAACATAGTGCTAACATTTTAGGTGTCGAAGACCTCTTATCTTTAAGATGACAAACAATCAACATCAATCAAAATCAATCAATCATGAAACAACTCAATCCTATTGTATATGTAGTATTATTTGTGACCTCATTAGTTATCAATCAACACTTAAATGCACAATTAAATTTACCTAGAGGCAGTCAAAATGCAACAGTTATTCAAACTGTTGGTACAACAAAAATTCAAATTAATTATTCAAGACCAAGTGTTAATGGAAGAGAAGTCTGGGGAAGTCTTGTTCCTTATGGTATGAATAACTTTGGATTTGGCACAGCAACCGAATCTCCTTGGCGTGCTGGGGCAAATGAAAATACCGTAATCAAGTTTACAAGTGATGTCATGATAGAGGGGCAGGCTTTGGCAGCAGGAAAGTATGGATTACATATCGTTGTGAAGCAGGATGGTGGAGCAACTGTTATATTTTCAAAAAACCATACGGCTTGGGGTAGTTTTTTTTACGAGCCTAGTCAAGATGCCTTGCGTGTAGAGATACAAACTAAAACGATACCTCATGTAGAACAATTAACTTATGATGTTAACGAGGTAACGGTAAATTCGGCAATAGTAGTTTTGAATTGGGAAAAGAAACAATTCCCTGTTACGGTTGAGGTTGATGTGACGAATGTGGTTTTGGCTGATATTAGAAAGAAATTACAAGATCAGCCTGGTTTTCAAAGACAAAATTGGGAACAAGCTGCTGCATTTGCTATGAATAATGACGGTGATTTAAACGAAGCTCTAGGTTGGATTAATAATGCGATAGCAGGGCAATTTTATAGTCAGCAAGATTTTAATAATACAAATATTAAGGCAGGAATATTAAACAAGATGGGTAGGCAGCAAGAAGCCTTAGAAGCTTATGCTGATTATTTGCCGAATGCAACTATTTTGGAGACTCATCAAATAGGAAGGCAATATATCACCATGGGGATGAATGATAAAGCTTTAGAAGTATTTAAAATGAACGTGAAAAAAAACCCAAAAACATGGCCAGTGGATTATGGCTTAGCTAGGGGGTATGCATCAATGGGTGATTATAAAAAGGCGATTAAGCATTTAAAATTATCGTATGATAGAGTGCCTGATGCCGCGAATAAAGCCGCTATTGAAGCTAATTTGGCCAAACTAGAAAAAGGAGAAGACATCAATTAAAAAACGAACATTTTTATGTCTGTTTTGAAGCTCAAAGTTCTCATGGTTGGTTGAGGCTTTGGGCTTTTTTTAACTAATATAATTCCAAATATTTTTGTATTTACTCATGTGTCTGTACGTTTCTAAGATAATTTCGTTCTCAGGAAGCGAGAGTGAAGGATCTTTATTTAGGATGTGTTTGGCATAATGACGTGCTTGCTGCAAAATATCTTTATCTTTAATTATATCCGCAATTTTAAGGTTCAAAATCCCGCTTTGCTGCGTCCCCATGATATCACCAGGGCCGCGCAAACGTAAATCTACTTCTGCAATATCGAAACCATCATTGGTTTTTACCATAGTTTCTAATCGTGTTTTACTATCATTACTCAGTTTGTGACTTGTCATTAAGATGCAATAACTTTGTTCTGATCCACGACCAACGCGACCGCGCAATTGATGCAATTGAGATAAACCAAAGCGTTCTGCGCTCTCAATGATCATAACAGAGGCGTTTGGTACATTAACTCCGACTTCAATAACTGTAGTCGCTACCATAATTTGGGTTTCACCTTTCACAAACCGTTGCATTTCATAATCTTTGTCTGCGGGTTTCATTTTGCCATGCACAATGGAAATTTGATATTCTGGTTTGGGGAAATCACGTTCTAAACTTACATAGCCATCCATAAGATCTTTGTAATCCATCGTTGCGCTTTCTTGAATTAGTGGATATACAATATAAACTTGCCTTCCTTTAAGAATCTCATCTTTTAAAAACCGCCAAACTTTAAGGCGATTATTATCGTATCGATGCACCGTTTTAATATCTTTTCTACCCGGCGGCAATTCGTCAATAATTGATATGTCTAAATCGCCATATATAGACATTGCTAAGGTTCTAGGAATTGGTGTTGCTGTCATGACCAAAATGTGTGGAGGCGAGGTGTTTTTATGCCATAATTTACTTCTTTGAGCAACTCCAAATCGATGCTGTTCGTCAATAATTGCCAACCCTAAATTTTTAAATTTTACCTTATCTTCAAGTAAAGCATGAGTGCCAATTAAGATTTGTAATTCACCATTTTCTAGAGATTCGTGAATTTTTCTTCTTTCTGAAGTGTTACTTGAACTGTTTAATAGTTTAATACTGATATTCAATTCTTTACAATACTCTATTAATCCGTTATAGTGTTGGACTGACAAAATAGCAGTCGGAGCCATTAAGCATGCTTGAAAACCATTGTCAAGTGCTATAAACATTGACATTAACGCTACTATGGTTTTGCCTGAGCCAACATCGCCTTGTAGTAGGCGATTCATTTGAGCATTGCTGCCTAAATCTTGTCTAATTTCTTTGATGACTCGCTTTTGTGCATTGGTAAGTTCGAAGGGTAAATGTGTTTTAAAAAAAGTATTGAAATAGGTGCTTACTTTTTCAAAAGGAAAGCCTTTTATTTTTGATTTATGAATTAGATTTTTTAAAATTAACTGCAGTTGTATGTAGAATAATTCTTCAAACTTTAGTCTAAATTCTGCCTTGGCAAGAAGCTTTTGACTTGTCGGGAAATGCACATTAAAAAGAGCTTCTGATTTTGATAAAAGGTGCAATTCTTTAACAAGGTGATTTGGAAGCGTTTCTGAAAACCTCCCTTTGCTGTCTAAAAAAAGTTGCTGCATGATTTTAATCATAACTCTATTTGTGACGCCTTTGTTTGAGAGTTTTTCGGTAGAAGGATAGATGGCCTGCATGTTGGACTTCAAACTTTTTTGATGATCGGCAAGTAATTCTAATTCGGGGTGTGGTATGCTAAATTTACCATTAAACCAGTTGATTTTGCCGAAAATTACATACGGTGTATTTGGTTTGAGGCTTTCTTTTATCCATTTTAGACCACGAAACCAGACCAGTTCAATGCTGCCGCTGTTGTCAGTATAAGTTGCAACAAGTCGTTTTCCCCGTTTTTGAGCAATTTCTTTTATGCTTGTGATTTGACCAATAATCTGTACTTCTGTACTGTTGCGTTGCAACT
>JAGSHF010000061.1 GCA_023954685.1 Flavobacteriaceae bacterium
AAGTGCCTAACACAATAACCTGTCATAATTAATGATACAAAAACTTCAAAATGATAATATAGAAATGGCTAAACAAATACGTTCAGTTTTTCAATTGTCATATCGAGTAGAAGCAAAATTATTAAAAGCTGTTGATTTCCCGCCATTAAAAAGGCCTCTTGAAGGTTATTTAAACAGTAATACATTGTTTTTTGGGTATTTTAAAAATAAAGAATTAGCTGGTGTTATTGAAATTAATGATAATAAAGATTACACTTATATTAATAGCTTAGTTGTAGATCCAAAATTTTTCAGGCAAGGCATTGCAAACCAACTAATGGAATTTCTATTCAAAACTTTCGCGTCTAATCACTTTTTTGTTGAAACTGGCCTTAACAATACACCCGCAACTGCATTGTATAAAAAATTTGGTTTCAAAGAGATTAAACAATGGGACACTGATCACGGTGTGAGAAAAATAAAATTTGAACGAACAATAATCAAATAAGCTACACTGGAGCAATACAACATTTAAAAATCAGAAACTGTAAGTATTTCCCTAGCTAATTTATCAAAACTAAAAACTGGAAAAGTAAAAGCAATTAGATTTAGCACCCTTAATGCCGTTTGCAAGGCACTAGATTGTCAGCCAGGAGATCTACTAGAATATACTGAAGAAGACAATTCTTAGAATCTGTTTTATTAATAATTATACGAGAAGAAAAGACTGCCTTCCTTATAAGAACTTATTAATGTGATCTAATCCGGTTTAGGTTTTGCAAGCAAATTGATCAAGATAAAAGTTACCAATACTGGTAAAACCCAACCCAAATTACGATTGGCTAAAGGTAGAAAATTCTTTAAATCAGTAAGCCAATCAGCGGTCATCAGGAACCCTAAAAAATCTGGAATGCTAAATACAAAGGTGACCAAAACTACCGCTCTAAAAACCAATTTTGAGGCCCACTTCTTCGATATAACATTCAAAAAAACAAGTACAATAACCAATGGATATATAAACATCAATACCGGCAAAGCAATATCAATTATATACTTGACATTCATTTGTCCCACTATAACACCAATTAAACATGAAAGCACTAAAGTAATTAGGTAAACTTTTTTTGATTCATTAAAAATACCTTTAAAAAAATCTGCAGTACCAACAACAATACCAACCGCCGTGGTAAAACAAGCTAAAGCGACAAGAACACTTAAAAAAGATTCTCCAATACTGCCTAAAGTTGAATTTGCTAAACCTGATAACAATTCTGATCTTGAAATATCAGCAGGAAATTCAGCATTATATTTTGCGCCAACTGCTATTAACCCCACATAAATTAAAAGCAGTCCAAACATTGCGACCCCACTAGATTTTGCAATCAATTTCTTTTTATCACCAAAATTCTCACTGCTTTTTATATTTATTGAAATCACAACCACACCCCCCATCACTAAACCGCCAATAGCATCATAAGTTTGATAGCCTTCCAAAAATCCATTTACAACTGGGGTTTCAATAATGGATGGATTTACAGCTCCTGAAGTAGAAAAAATTCCGATAAAAATTATGGCCAATACTATGATTCCAATAAACGGAGTTAAATACTTCCCCAATAAACTTATAACCTTACCTCTATTAATCGCAAACAGAAATACAAGAAAAAAATAGATACTACTGGTGAGTAATGAGGGTATTCCAAAATACGGGGCGATAGACATCTCGTGTGTAACGGCTGCTGTGCGAGGAAATGGCAACGCAATGGCAATGACATAAACAAAGAGACAAAAGACGAGGCTAAACATAGGTGAGACCTTATTACCAAAATCTAACATGGTTCCCTGTAATCTTGCATGAGCTATAAGCGCTAATAAAGGGATTACTGTGGCTGACGCCAAAAACCCTAATGCAACTATCCACCAATCTGGACCAGAATTAAATCCCAATAATGGAGGTAGAATTAAATTTCCAGCACCAAAAAAGCCAGCAAAAATTGCAAAGCCAAACACAAATATTTCTTTTGTTTTATTCATATCTATTTTCAGTATAAACGTAAATATTTTAGTTATCTAAGATTCAAACTCTCGTTATCTTTGCCCAAGATAATCATTTCTATCAATGTCAAAGTTTATACCTTTTAAAAATGCTAAAATTCATTTTACAGACCAAGGGGAGGGTGATGTAGTTTTATTATTACATGGCTTTTTAGGTAATTTAAAAATGTGGCATCAGCTCACGCCTAGATTAATTACTACAAATCGTGTGGTAAGTATCGATCTTTTGGGCCATGGTCAATCAGATAGTATTGGCTATGTGCACTCTATGGAAGATATGACTGAAGTTGTTATTGCTATTTTAAATCATTTAAGTATTACCAAAGTTATTGTTATAGGACATTCAATGGGAGGTTATGTGGGGTTAGCACTTTTAGAATCTGCACCACAACGCATTAAAGGTATATGCTTAATGAACTCCACTGCTGTTGGCGATTCAATTGACAAACAAAACAATAGGGATCGAACCATTAAGATCGTTAAAAGCAATACGAGGTTTTTTGTGCATGCGTCCATACCAAATTTATTTGGTCCTGAAAATTTAGAATTATATCAAGATGAAATAGCACAGGTTAAGAATGATGCCCTCAAAACTTCTACGCAAAGTATTGTAGCGGCACTTGAAGGCATGAAAATTAGAAAAGATAGATTGCAATTTTTTAAACAAAGTAAAATACCTAAAATGGTCATTTTGGGCAAAAAAGACGCTATTCTTGACTATCATTTACAACAATCCTATTACGAAAACACAGACATAGAAGTTGTAGCTTTTCCAGATGGGCACATGAGTCATATTGAAAATATGAAAGAATTTTCTGATAAAATTGTGCATTTCATCGAAAAAATATAGTATTTTGTCATTTTTATCGGATTTTTTGGTAGTTTAACCATCCCTAAAGCGGAAAATCATGAGAACAACTACTAAAAGTCGGAATCCACTTTTAAATTTTTACTGTAACATGTTTGGTCATCAATATGATGTAAGTAAAAAAGTAACTAGACATGTAAAAGAGTATACCTGCAAGTGCTGCAAAAAGCAACTCACTACAAATGGAAACGGACATCTAACAGAGCTCACGCCAAAATTTAAAGAGATCAACTCCATTCTTGAGCATATTCATAATGCTAGAATGATGCGTCTCAATCAAAAGTTAGCCTCTTAAAATTATTCGCTTAAGCTATTCCAACCCTGTGCTTTAAGCGGAATTTTTGTTTCTGATCTAGTCACTAAATGCATCCCCCTACTTTCTTCAGTCATATAACCTATAACTGTCAGATTTGGATTGGCTTTTATTTTAGGAAAATCTTCTTGTGAAATTGTCATCAGCAATTCATAATCCTCGCCTCCATTTAAAGCAATTGTTGTACTATCCATGTTAAATTCTTCGCAGGTAGAAATAACTTGTGGATCTAGTGGAATTTTTTCTTCATATAAATCACACCCCACATTACTTTGTTTGCATAAATGAATTATTTCCGAAGATAAGCCATCACTAATATCAATCATAGATGTAGGCTTAACATCTAAGTCTTTGAGTAATACTACTATATCCTTGCGTGCTTCAGGCTTTAACTGTCGTTCTATGATATATGCATATTGATCTAAATCTGGTTGGCTATTAGGATTTACTTTAAATACTTGTTTTTCACGCTCCATGACTTGCAAGCCTAAATAAGCGCCACCTATATCACCTGAAACCACTAGTAAATCATTAGATTTTGCTCCGTTTCTATACACAAGATCCTTTTCATCTGCTTTTCCAAGTGCTGTAATAGAAATTAATAATCCAGATGTAGACGATGTGGTATCACCACCAACAACATCAACATTATATAATTTTGCTGCAGTTTCAATCCCTGCATACAACTCTTCAATAGCTTCCAGAGGAAAGCGATTAGAAACAGCGATAGAAACTGTGATTTGCGTTGCCGTAGCATTCATAGCGTACACGTCAGATAGGTTTACGATTACCGCTTTATAGCCTAAATGTTTTAAAGGCATATAACTCAAATCAAAATGCACGCCTTCAACCAACAAATCCGTAGTGATTACTGCTTTTTTAGTTTTAAAATCTAATACCGCAGCATCATCTCCAATACCTTTAATCGTACTTTCTTGGTTAACTTTAAATGATTTTGTTAAATGCTCAATTAAACCAAATTCTCCCAATTCACTTAAAGCTGTTCGCTGTTGATTTTTATCTTCTATCATGCTGCAAAAATAGTGAGGATTTTAATATTCCGTATATAAACTTAAGATAAAATAATTAAGACTTCCCCTTCAAAAATATAACAGTTCATCGAAAAATCTTGCTTTAATTATCTCAATCAATCAAAACACCTTATGTTTATCGTCCCTAAGATTAAGAACATATGCAGCCTACACAAAATAATGATGCCACCCATGCATCAAATATGTTTTGTGCTGTTTTTGGACACAACTTTATGATGTCAAGAAACTACACAACTCAAAAAGATGAACTCATCTGTAAATCTTGCAAAAAGACTTCTATTTCTGTAGATCACGCTACTGAAATTAATACTAAACCAAAATTTAGAGAAGCGCATTTACTATTAGAACGCCTGCACAAAAAAAAGCGTCTTTTTAAAACTTCCTATTAAAAATTTGTGTCACTAAACGAAAACGTTATTTTACTATAAATACCTCTGTAACAAACACATTAGCCTTACTGTTTATCTTTAGATTTCGCATAGCAAAAAGCTATTAAACCATATATTAATATAATGTTAGGTTGTATGGTAATCCATGACTTATATTGTATATTTGCACTCTATTTAGACAAAATCTAATTAAAAACTATGATAAAAGTTTCTGAAACAGCTAAGAAGAAAGTCGTAGAACTTATGACTGAAGATGGCTTTAATGCGGTAAACGACTTTGTTCGTGTTGGTGTAAAAAGTGGGGGTTGTTCTGGATTATCTTATGATTTAAAGTTTGACAAAGAACATGACGTTGATGACAAAATCTTTGAAGATAATGGTGTGAAAATTATTGTTGACAAAAAAAGCTTCTTATATCTTATAGGTACAACCTTAGAGTACTCCGGTGGATTAAATGGGACTGGTTTTGTATTTAATAATCCGAATGCCAACCGAACTTGCGGTTGTGGTGAATCATTTTCGTTGTAATCTAACGAACAAACTGAATAAAAAATACTGATGAGTAAATATACTGAAGACGATTTACGAGAAGAATTAAAAACCAAAGAGTATGAATATGGTTTTTATACAGATATAGAATCTGAGACCTTTCCTATTGGATTAAATGAAGGTGTCGTTCGTGCTATTTCTAAAAAGAAGGAAGAGCCACAATGGATGACCGATTGGCGTCTTGAAGCGTTTCGTGTTTGGCAAGAAATGGAAGAACCAGATTGGGCAAATGTACATTATACAAAACCAGATTTTCAAGCCATATCTTACTATTCTGCTCCTAATAGCAAACCAAAATATGATAGTATTGATGAAGTAGATCCAGAGCTTTTGGCTACTTTTGAAAAACTCGGTATCTCACTTGACGAGCAAAAGAAACTTGCAGGTGTCGCTATGGATGTGGTAGTGGATTCAGTTTCTGTAGCCACTACGTTTAAGAAAACACTAGCAGAAAAAGGAATAATTTTCATGAGCATTTCTGAAGCGATTCGGGAATACCCAGAACTCGTCAAAAAATATTTAGGAACAGTCGTTCCTCAAAAAGACAACTTTTACGCGGCTTTGAATTCGGCTGTATTTAGTGATGGTTCTTTCTGTTACATTCCAAAAGGCGTACGTTGCCCTATGGAGTTATCCACTTATTTTAGAATTAATCAAGCAGGTACAGGGCAGTTTGAAAGAACACTAGTTATTGCTGATGAAGGTAGTTATGTAAGTTATTTAGAAGGTTGTACAGCACCAAGTCGCGATGAAAATCAATTGCATGCTGCGGTTGTAGAGCTTATAGCGCTTGATGATGCTGAAATAAAATATTCAACAGTACAAAATTGGTATCCAGGAAATGCTGAAGGAAAAGGTGGGGTTTTCAATTTTGTAACCAAACGTGGCCTGTGTGAAGCTAATGCCAAAATATCTTGGACTCAAGTGGAAACAGGTTCTGCTGTAACTTGGAAATACCCTTCTTGTGTATTGAAAGGGGACAATTCTGTCGGTGAATTTTACTCCATTGCTGTAACTAATAATTATCAGCAGGCAGATACCGGAACAAAAATGATTCATTTAGGGAAAAACACCAAATCGACCATTATTTCAAAAGGAATTTCAGCTGGTAAATCACAAAACTCATACCGAGGTTTAGTGCAGATAAGTTCCAGAGCAGACAATGCCCGTAACTTTTCACAATGTGACAGTTTATTGATGGGTAATGAATGTGGCGCACATACTTTCCCATACATTGAAGCAAAAAACAAATCAGCTATAATAGAACATGAGGCTACAACTAGTAAAATTGGTGAAGATCAAATTTTCTATTGTAATCAACGTGGTATTGACACAGAAAAAGCCATTGCATTAATTGTGAATGGTTTTAGTAAAGAGGTTTTAAATAAACTCCCAATGGAATTTGCTGTTGAAGCGCAAAAACTATTAGAAATAAGTTTAGAAGGATCTGTAGGTTAATATTTAATTAAAATGAGATTTCCATTAAAACGGATTAATATTATGAAAAAAGTAATATTCTTATTGTTGATTGCAGTAACAGGTTTAAGCTGCAAAAAAGAAGTAAAACCAGAAGCTGCAGAAGATACTATTGTCGTAGAAGATGGTAAAACAGAAAAACAACGTGATGGATTAACACTTCTAAAAGGTGAGTTTGTGTATTATGCAGATGCTGCTGTTTTACAAACACATCGTGAAATGTATGGTGTTGTAATTGATCAAAAAATGCACGAACTGGATGAAATGGCAAAATCGTATCAAAAAGAAGCTACTGATTTTGTGCAAATTGAAATCAGGGGTAAAGTAATTCCAAAACCTGAAGGAGAGGAAGGCTGGCCTTATCGTGTTGAAATAAAAGAAATATTGAATGTAAGTGCTGCTAACCCTGAAGGTAGCAAAACCATAAAATTAGGAAATAAGTAATATGTTAAAGATAAACGACCTGCGCGCGAGTGTAGAAGACAAAGGAATATTAAAAGGAATAAACCTTGAAGTTAAAGCTGGTGAGGTACATGCTATCATGGGACCTAATGGTTCTGGTAAAAGTACTTTAGCGGCAGTAGTTGCTGGAAAAGAAGAATATGAAGTTACTGGTGGTAACATTCTTTTGGAAGGTCAAGATATTGAAGAGTTAGCCCCTGAAGAGCGGGCACACAAAGGCGTCTTTTTATCCTTTCAATATCCTGTAGAGATTCCAGGAGTTTCAGTTACTAACTTTATGAAGACCGCCATCAATGAGTCCCGTAAAGCAAAAGGCTTAAATGATATGCCAGCCAATGAGATGCTGAAATTGATTCGTGAAAAAGCCGAACTTTTAGAAATAGATAGAAAGTTTTTATCACGTTCACTAAACCAAGGTTTTTCTGGTGGAGAGAAAAAGCGTAACGAAATCTTTCAGATGGCAATGCTTGAGCCTAAACTGGCCATATTAGATGAAACTGATTCTGGACTGGACATTGATGCTTTACGTATTGTTGCTAACGGTGTAAACAAACTTAAGAGTAATGATAATGCTGTGATCGTTATCACACATTACCAACGCCTATTAGATTACATTGTTCCTGACTTTGTTCATGTTTTATACGATGGAAAAATCGTAAAATCTGGAGGAAAAGAATTGGCGCACGAGCTAGAAGAAAAAGGATACGATTGGATTAAAGAAGAAGTGAACGCTTAAAACAAGCCAATGGATTTAAAAGAAAAATTAGTAACGTCCTTCTTGGCTCTTGAAAATAGAGTGAATGTAGATTCTCCTATTCATGATATTCGTAGTGAAGCCATGAAAGTTTTCGAAAACCTGGGCTTCCCCTCAAAAAAAGATGAAGCATGGAAATATACGGCATTAAATACCATTTTGAAGCATGATTATAGTGTGTTTCCTAAACAAGAAAACGCCATTGAATATAAAAATGTAAAAAAATATTTCATCCATGATATAGATACTTATAATATTGTATTTATTGACGGAAAATATTCTTCTCATTTATCACAAACCACACATGATGGAATTGATGTTTGCTTAATGTCAGCAGCATTAAATAAACCAAAATACCGTTTGGTTATAGAAAATTATTTTAACAAAGTAGCTTCAAAAGAAAGCATTACTTCGTTAAATACTGCTTTTGCTCAAGAAGGCGCATATATTCATATTCCAAAAAACAAAGTGGTAGAAAAGCCCATTCAAGTCCTTTATTTTTCAACTGGAAGTGAAGAAGCTTTAATACATCAGCCTAGAAGTTTAGTGGTTGTGGATGAAAACTCACATGTTCAAATTATTGAACGCCATCAAAGCTTAACTGACAACCCTGTTTTAACCAATAGTGTTACTGAAATATTCGCCAACAAAAGAGCTATAGTAGATTACTATAAAGTTCAAAATGACAACCAAAATGCTTCTTTAATTGATAATACATTTATCAATCAAAAGCGAGAAAGTCATGTTTCTGTGCACACCTTTTCCTTTGGAGGAAAACTGATACGTAATAATCTTAATTTTTACCAAAACGGAGAACGTATTGATTCTACTTTAAAAGGCATCACTATTATTGGTGAAAAACAACATGTAGATCACAACACACTGGTTCATCATATTGAGCCCAACTGCGAAAGTCACCAAGATTATAAAGGGATTTTTGGAGATAGATCTACCGGAGTATTCAACGGTAAAGTACTGGTAAATAAGGAAGCTCAAAAAACGAATGCCTTTCAGGCTAACAATAATATTTTACTTGATGACAAGGCCAGTATAAATACAAAACCGCAATTAGAGATTTTTGCAGATGACGTAAAATGCTCTCACGGTTGTACCATTGGGCAGTTGGATGAAAGCGCGATGTTTTATTTAAAATCACGAGGAATTCCACAGAAAGAAGCAAAAGCATTACTAATGTACGCCTTTGCTAATAACGTTTTAGAAAGTGTTAAAATCCCTGAAATGAAGCAACGTATTAATAAAATAATTGCGCATAAATTAGGTGTCAATATTGGATTTGACCTTTAGTCAAAACTAAAAACAACTCCATTAAATGTTAGATATTAAAACAATACGCAAAGATTTCCCAATACTTTCAAGACAAGTAAATGGCAAACCATTAGTGTATTTTGATAATGCGGCTACCTCACAAACACCTCAACATGTTATTGATGTTATTGTAGATTATTATAGTAGCTACAATGCTAACATACATCGTGGCGTTCACTCCTTAAGTCAAGAAGCGACGGACAAATACGAAGCGGCGAGGCATACGATTCAAAAGCATTTTAATGCGAAACATTCGCATGAAATCATTCTCACATCAGGGACAACACATAGCATTAATTTAGTAGCTAATGGTTTTTCTGCTTTGCTAAACAAAGGAGATGAAATTATTGTTTCTGCATTAGAACATCATAGCAACATCGTGCCTTGGCAAATGCTTTGTGAAAAAACTGAAGCAGTACTTAAGGTGATTCCAATGAATCAAGATGGTGAATTGGTTATGGCAGAATTTGAAAAATTACTATCTAAAAACACCAAATTGGTTTTTGTTAATCATATTTCAAATGCTTTAGGAACAATTAATCCTATTGCCGATATCATTACAAAAGCACATGCCTTTGGGGCTGCTGTTTTAATTGATGGCGCTCAGGCCTGCCCGCATATTAGACCCAATGTACAAGAATTAGATGTTGATTTTTATGTCACTTCTGCTCATAAAATGTGTGGCCCAACAGGTGTAGGAATGCTCTATGGCAAAGAAGCTTGGCTTAACAAATTACCTCCATATCAAGGTGGCGGCGAAATGATTGCTGATGTGACTTTTGAAAAGACAACATATGCCGATTTACCTCATAAGTTTGAAGCCGGCACCCCAAATATTTGTGGCGGTATTGCGTTTGGAGCTGCCATAGATTATATGAACTCAATAGGTTTCGATCAAATTGCAGCTTATGAAAACGAATTGCTGAACTACGGAACTGAACAACTGTTAAGCATTGAAGGTTTAAAAATATACGGAACAGCAACGCATAAAACTTCGGTAATCTCATTTAACTTAAATGGAATTCATCCTTATGATGTTGGAACAATTTTAGACAAAATGGGCGTAGCAGTGCGTACTGGTCATCATTGTACACAACCCATTATGGATTTTTATAATATCCCTGGAACTGTGAGAGCTTCATTTGCTTTTTACAACACCAAATCAGAAATTGACGCTTTAGTTAATGGTGTTAGAAAAGCTCAAATGATGTTATCCTAGGGTAGAATTTAATAACTAATTTATATAACACGATGAAATATTTTTATATCCTTATGGTAGCAGTTATGTTTCAATCTTGTATTAGCACAAGTGAAAAAGTAACGGTAGAGTCTCTTGCAGGTTCATACACAGTAACAACACTTAATGACAAAACATCGTTTCCCCAAAACCCAACTTTTGAAATTAATGCGGAAGAATTAAAAATAAGTGGTTTTTCAGGATGTAATCGATTTTTTGGATCCTTTACTTTTTCTGAAAATAGTTTAAAATTTGGCAAACTTGGTGCAACACAAATGATGTGTCCGGAAGAACAAAATGCAACCGAACGGATGATGATGAAAGCGTTGGAACAAACAACAAGTTTCAATTTTGAAGATAATGTACTCCGTTTACTTCATGATGGAGAAATTCTAGTTGAAGCCGAACGTAAAAATCAATAGTAAACATCCAATAGTTCCTAATGTTTTTTACATTAAATATGTCAAATTAAAATTCAAGACATATACAATGAGATCCTAAAAAAGTTTTCCATGTTTGAAAACCCGAAAGAATGCTTTTATACAATGATTGATTTGTGAAAAATTTATTTCAATATTGACAATCAATATAGCACGAAGAATTCTAATATTAAAGGTTGTCCAAATAAAGTATAACTACATTTTCCATTAGACGATAATTTATCGTTTTTATACAAATTAATAATGCCAAACAGTTTTCACAAAGTTGTTTGGCATTATTAGTTTAAGGGTAGCCTATTTAACACTAATTAGAAATATTTTGCATTTTAACGAATTTATTAATTTTAAGTTAAATTTATGTTAATTAAATATTATATTCGCAACCTTAAACACTAATCTTTATTTATTATGAAAAAAGTATTTTTAAGTATGGCCGCATTTGCCATGATTTTTGCTTCTTGTAGTGAAAACGAAAGCGAAAAACCACAAGATCAATCTGCTGTTAATATGGATGATTTTTATCTATATACTGAACCTCTTGATGATAGTGGAAGATCTGTTGATAGCAAATCTTGCTACAGCATGAATAATCTAAATAGCATGCTTGACAAAAGTCCTGGTTTATATCAAAAAATGTATGACATAGAATTACATTCAAGACGTTTTATTAATGGAAAAAAACCTGATGGTGCTGGAAACGGAAACGGAAACGGCGGCGGTGGCGGCGATACCGGCGGTGGCGGAGATCCTATTGATGATGGATTGGGAAGTTTAACCATTCCTGTCTATGTTTATGTCGTGTATGCTAATAGCACTCAAAATATTTCTGATGCTCAAGTAAATTCTCAAATTGATGTATTAAATGCAGATTTTAACGACACGAACTACGGAAACGTATTATACGCAGATCGTGGTGCAGATGTAAATATTAGTTTTACATTAAATCCTGGAGATATTGACAGACGATCTAATCCAACAGCCAGTTGGGGTACAAATAATGCTGTAAAATCAGCTTATCCCGCTGTACCTGGATATTTAACAATGTGGGTTGCAAATATTGGTGGAGGAGTCCTGGGGTATGCGCAATTCCCAGGTGGTAACGCATCAACAGATGGTATTGTGGTTTCACCTCAATATTTTGGTGATACGGGTACCGCAACTGCTCCTTTTGATGGTGGTCGTACTACTACTCATGAAGTAGGTCACTGGATGAATTTACGCCATATTTGGGGAGATGGAAGATGTAACCGAGATGATTTTGTAGCTGATACACCTTCATCTGATCGCCCTAATTACTCGTGTAACACCCCTAATCCAGTTCATTGTAGAACTCCTGATATGACAGAAAATTATATGGATTATACGGATGATGTGTGCATGGAATTATTTACAGTAGGCCAAAAAGATAGAATGCGCGCTGTCTTTGCCCCTGGAGGCCCTAGAGCAAGTATAGTTGGTAACTAAACATCCTAAACAATTTAAAAAAACGCGCTATTTGGCGCGTTTTTTGTTTTTTATTTAATTTTACGTTTATAAAATCCATTTTTATTATGACATATTTATTTCCCATTATAATGTACTTAATCACTGCCATAGGGTATAACTCAGTAAGTAATGATATCCTGATTAACAACGTCATTAACAATATACATACGGAAAACCTTCAAAAAGAAAATTTAAGTATGACATATACAACCCAAACTCGTGGGTTTTACGAAGAAATTAGATTATCAAAATCATCTCTAAAAATTTCAAATGAAAGAAATGGTAAAGATTCAGTAATTCATAAAGTTTCAGAAAAAGATTGGCAAGAAATCCAACACATTATGACCACCTTGGATTTAGAAAATATATCCCTATTAAAAGTACCAACAGAGAATCGATATGCGGATAGAGTTTTAATCGCGGGACTTGCAATCACATCACATGAGAAAAACTTCATAACCCCAGAATTTGATCATGGCAATCCTCCAAAAGAAATACGAAAACTAGTAGATAAGATTCTATCTCTAAAAAAAGTGGCCTTAAAACAATAAGGAATTGTATTTTTGTATTAAATTAATTCTATTTTGAAAATTAAAGCTATACAAGAAGAAATTATTGATGAGTTCGCCATGTTTGAAGACTGGGAAGAACGCTATCAATATATGATTGATTTAGGGAAAACCTTGCCGCTTATTGACACTCAATATAAGACAGAAGATCATATCATTAAAGGTTGTCAAAGTAAAGTTTGGGTTCATGCCGATTTAGAGGGCGATAAAGTTGTATTTACCGCGGATAGCGATGCTATAATAACCAAGGGGATTATCGCTATTTTAATTCGCGTATTTTCTAATCAACAACCACAGACAATAATAGAAGCCAATACCAAGTTTATTGATGATATTGGATTGAAAGAACATTTATCACCTACTAGAGCTAATGGTTTAGTAAGCATGATAAAACAAATAAAAATGTATGCCATTGCATACCAAACACAATTGAATTAGTTTCTTTGGTTATTACTACTAAACAAAGAAATATTCTAAACAAATAAACACTTTTAAAAGATGAGCACAACAGAAATTGATACAAATGCATTAGGAGAAAAAATTGTACGTGTTTTAAAATCGATTTTTGACCCTGAAATTCCGGTAGATATATACGAATTAGGTTTGATTTATGATGTTTTTGTCAATGAAGATTACGAAGTCAAAATTCTAATGACTTTAACAACACCAAATTGTCCAGTTGCTGAAACATTACCTTTAGAAGTAGAAGAAAAAGTGAAATCATTGGATGAAGTAAAAACGGCCGAAGTAGAAATAACTTTTGACCCACCTTGGACTCAAGATTTAATGAGTGAAGAAGCCAAATTAGAACTAGGCATGTTATAAAATTTATGGCAGATGAAATTATAAATCGTATTGCCAATAGCGCATTAATAACAATTGATCTTGAGGATTATTATCCTGGTGGAGAACGCCGGGTCATTGATATTAAAGATTGGCTATATGAAGGATTGGTGCTACGTGAAAAAGAGTTTAGAACTTATATCAAATCACACGATTGGGCACAATATCACGACCAATTTATTGGATTAACATGTTCTACAGATGCTATTATTCCGGCCTGGGCATATATGTTGATAACAACACAATTAGATCCTTTTGCTAAGCGTGTAATTTTAGGTGATTCAGAAGCTTTAGAGAGTGCAATTTATCAAGACATCATTAATAATTTAGATATTGCTGAGTTTGAAAACAAACCCATAATCATTAAAGGATGCTCTAAAAAACCAGTGCCAAAAAACGCTTATTTATTTTTGACATCAAGGCTATTACCCATAGCAAAATCTATTATGTACGGTGAAGCGTGCTCAAGCGTTCCCTTGTACAAAAAAAAGTGATATATTTTTCTAAACATCAACAGTTTAGCATTGATATTTCTGATTTAATTAATAAATTATCCTTTATCTTTGCCTTCAAATAAAACACTACTGTTATGAAAAAAATACTACTATTACTATTATTGTGCCTTGGATGGTCTTCAATTAGTGCACAAACTATTGATGAGCTTAAAGAATTAAAAGCCACAAAACAAGATTCTATTGACGCCATACAAGGTCGTGTTGACGCTTTGCAAACTCAAATTGATGCATTTCCAGGATGGAAATTTGGGGTTCGCGGAACCATAGGCGGTTCACTGTCTGGTTTTGACAATTGGTATTCACAAGGGACACCTAACAACTCGGCAGGAACAATTGGCATTACAATAAATCCTTCGGCTAATTTTGATGGCGATAAAACCTTTTGGTACAATCGTGCTCAAATAAATCTTGGTTGGGTAAAATTTGATGATAAAGATGACCCTCTAGATGATGATTCTTTTAGAGAAACTACAGATGTTTTTAATATCGTGTCTTTATTTGGTTATAAACTAAGTGAAAAACTAGCGGCTTCGGCCATGGCAGAATATAGAACGACATTATTAAACAATTTTAATGACCCAGGGTATTTAGATCTTGGTGTTGGTATTACTTGGAAGCCCATAAATCACTTGGTTGTTGTGGTTCACCCTGTTAACTACAACTTTGTTTTTAGTAAAAGTGATGATATTTTTGAATCCTCAATGGGTGCGAAAATTGTGGCAGATTACACCCGAAAATTCGGTGGTTTAGGGTTGAGTTCTAACTTATCAATGTTTCAAAGCTATAAAAGTTCAAACCTTTCAAACTGGACTTGGACGAATTCTTTTAGTTACAAACTTTGGAAAAAAATTGGTGTTGGTTTTGAGTTTAGCTTAAGAGACAATAAACAAGAGGCATTAAATTATGCCGTGAATACTCTTGAAGATACTGATGCCACTTTTGGAAGTATTAATAATGAACTGCAGACATATTGGTTATTCGGACTTACTTATGATTTTAATTAACGCTTTATTTTACATTTAAAAAAACGCACCAATTGGTGCGTTTTTCTTATTTAATACAGTCTATAAGGCATCTTCTCATGCACTCTTTAAACTCTTAAACATATGCTTTGCATGAAATAATAAACAGCTAGATTTTATTATACATTCATTTACTTTTCAATCCGTTATCTTTGGCTTTTCATTTAATATCAAAAATTTTATGAAGTATTATGTTATCATTTGTTTTTTAGTTGTTTCGTTACATGCGAATACTCAAGAACAGCAATCTGAGACCGATTTGGTCATTGCCTCGGTAGAAAATTATTTTTACGGTTATATTGAACGTGATGAAAACAAACTCAATAAAGCTTTCGATCTGGAGCATGGTACCATGAAGATTCCTGTACTTGAAAATCAAGAGCTTACAGGTTATTCCAATGCGTATTTTAAAGAAATTATCCCTAAATGGGGGAATAGAGCTACTTTATCAAAAGCTGCATTAGAAAATTGTAAACTCACTATTTTATCCATGCATATTGAATCGAATAAAATGGCCACTGTAAAAATGAAAATGCAGGTTGGCACGACAACTTATATTGATATTTTGTCTTTACAAAAAATTAATGCCCATTGGAAAATCACAAATAAAATGTTTATTGAACTTTAATTAATTCGAATAAAAAAAGCCACTTAACGTGGCTTTTTTTATTCATATGTTTCATCATAATCTGGATACAAAAACGCGTTGTAAGGAAATCGTGTCACATGTATTTCTCTGACTTCATCATAAACTCGTTTTTTAAAATCATCTAGATTTTCTTTATTGATTGCCGAAATAAACAGCGCGTTATTTCCAATTTTATTCATCCATGTTTTTCGCCATTCTTCAAGAGAGTAATTTGCTTTGGTACGTTCAGCTATTAAATCAGAATCATCAAATGGTTCTGCTTCATAAGCATCAATTTTATTAAAAACCATTATCATTGGTTTATCATCACTCTTAATATCAGTCAAAATGTTTTGGACAGATTCAATGTGTTCTTCAAAGTTTGGGTGTGAAATATCAACCACATGCAACAATAAATCGGCCTCTCTAACCTCATCTAAAGTACTCTTAAATGATTCTACTAACTGTGTTGGTAA
>JAGSHF010000199.1 GCA_023954685.1 Flavobacteriaceae bacterium
AACCAAATATTTTGAAATAACAATCATGGTTTTATGCATTCAAAAATCAATCCAAATTACATTATCTTTGTTATATTATATAGATATGAAGAAAATTGTCCCAATTGAAGATGGAGATTACTATCTCACACCAGAAGGCTACCGATGTTTTACCAGCCAATACCACCTAAAACGCGGTTATTGTTGTGAAAGTGGTTGCCGACATTGCCCTTATGGATATGATAAAAAAACAAACACTGTAAAGAATAATTAATGCAAACGTCTATCAGTACATTTAAAAATAAAATATTTGAAGGTATTCCAGCGGTTTTACCTCAACCAAAAACATATGACACCTCCATAAATCATGCTCCAAAACGTAAAGCTATTTTATCTACAGAGGAAAAAAAACTAGCGCTTAGAAATGCCTTGCGTTACTTTGATAAAAAACACCACAGCGAATTGGTTCCTGAGTTTAAACAAGAGCTTGAGGTATACGGTAGAATTTATATGTATCGCTTTCGTCCAGATTATAAAATGTATGCAAGAGCCATTGAGGAATATCCAGCAAAGTCTAAACAGGCGGCAGCTATCATGCTCATGATTCAAAACAATTTGGATTATGCTGTAGCGCAGCACCCGCATGAGTTGATTACTTATGGTGGCAATGGTGGGGTGTTTTCTAACTGGGCACAGTATTTATTGACAATGAAATATTTGGCTGAAATGAATGATGAGCAAACACTGGTTATGTATTCTGGTCACCCAATGGGATTATTTCCTTCACATAAAGAAGCGCCTAGAGTTGTGGTCACTAACGGTATGATGATTCCCAATTATTCAAAACCTGACGATTGGGAAAAGTTTAATGCATTAGGCGTAACACAATACGGCCAAATGACAGCCGGAAGCTATATGTACATTGGCCCACAAGGTATTGTTCATGGCACAACAATTACGGTACTCAATGGGTTTCGTAAAATAAAAAAAGAACCAAAAGGGAATTTATTTGTGACTTCTGGATTGGGTGGAATGTCTGGAGCACAGCCTAAGGCTGGAAATATTGCAGGTTGTATTACGGTTTGTGCCGAAGTGAATCCGAAAATCACACAAGTGCGTTTAGATCAAGGTTGGATAGATGAAAAGATTACAGATTTAGACCAACTTGTAACGCGTGTAAATAAAGCTAAAACTAATAAAGAAACTATCTCAATTGCCTATTTGGGTAATATTGTTGATGTTTGGGAGAAATTTGACGAAGCCAATGTCTTTATCGATTTGGGCAGTGATCAAACATCGCTTCATAATCCTTGGGCAGGGGGATATTACCCTGTTGACCTGTCTTTTGAAGATGCCAATATCATGATGGCAAACGATCCTCAATTGTTCAAAGAAAAAATTCAAGAAACTTTACGTCGCCATGCCGAAGCTATTAACAAACATACGGCCAAAGGTACCTATTTCTTTGATTATGGAAACGCTTTTTTACTAGAAGCCTCAAGAGCTGGTGCAAAAGTATTTAAAGATAATAAAGGAAGTTTTTGTAGCAAGAGTGCGTCTAATTTGGGTGACGAAGTATTCGCCTATCCAAGCTATGTACAAGATATTATGGGCCCTATGTGTTTTGACTATGGTTTTGGACCCTTCCGTTGGGTATGTGCATCTGGAAAACCTGAAGATTTAGCAAAAACAGATGCCATTGCTTGTAAAGTTTTAGAAGCGATAAAAGAGCATTCGCCGATTGAAATTCAGCAACAAATGGCGGATAATATTCAGTGGATAAAAGGCGCACAAGACAATAAATTAGTGGTAGGCTCACAGGCTAGAATTTTATATGCCGATGCTGAAGGCCGGATGAAAATTGCTCAAGCATTTAATGATGCCATCGCCAATGGTGATATTGGCATCGTGGTTTTAGGCCGTGACCATCATGACGTCTCTGGAACCGATTCACCGTATAGAGAGACCAGCAATATCTATGATGGCTCTCGCTTTACAGCAGATATGGCCATTCATAATGTAATAGGCGATAGTTTTAGAGGAGCCACTTGGGTTAGCATTCACAACGGCGGTGGCGTTGGCTGGGGCGAAGTGATTAACGGCGGATTTGGTATGGTTCTTGATGGTAGTAAGGACGCTGAACGCCGCTTAAAAGCTATGCTTTTCTGGGACGTCAATAATGGAATTTCTAGACGAAGTTGGGCAAGAAATGAAGGTGCTGAATTTGCTATTAAACGTGCTATGGCAGCTGAACCGAACTTAAAAGTTACACTTCCAAATCATGTTGATGATGACCTGCTAGTATAGTTAAACAATATTGCTATGAAAATATGTATAAGATTATTGTTACCAATCATTCTTGCTAGTTTTTTATCATCGTGTGCAGCTGTAGAAGTTGATTCCGATTATGATAAAAGAACAGATTTCGATTCTTATAAAACTTTTGCTTTTTATAAAAGTGCTATTGATAAAGTTAAGATGAGCGATATTGATAAGGAAAATATTTTATTAGCAGTAGAAATTGAATTATTGGAAAAAGGCTATACCAAATCTGAACATCCAGATTTCTTAGTAGGTATCTTTGCGGCTGCTGAAGAAATAGATGTTATTTTTAATAGCGGTTGGAATCAATATCAACAAGGTTGGAGTGCTAATCCACACTATTATAATACGCCGCATGTTCGAACACAGAAAAAGGATGCCATTTATGTGAACCTTTTTGATGCATCAAAAAAACGAGTTTTTTGGCAAGGTTATGCCTATGGTGACATCTCCAAAAAAACAGAGAAAAAAGAAAAGCACATTGAAAATTTTGTAAACAAAATCATCAAGGACTTTCCTCAAAGAAATATAAAATAATTGCCAAAAGTATATATCGACTAACTTTAAAAAAAATCTATGAAAAAGAAAATCTTAAAGACACTACCAATGCTAATTTTAGCATTTTTACTAACTGGATGCGACTCTGTTAAGGTAGCAGCCGATTATGATAAAGCTATCAATTTTGATAATTATAAAACCTTTGCATTTTATAAGCCAGGTATTGATAAGGCTGAAATTAGCGACTTAGACAAGCGTAGAATAATGCGTGGTGTAGAAGCTCAATTAATTGCCAAAGGCTTCACTAAATCTGAAAACCCAGACTTATTGGTCAGTATTTTCACCAAATCTCGCGAAAAAATAAATGTTTATAACAATGGAGGTTATGGCGCTTATGGGTATGGCTGGGGTTGGAGTCCTTATTACTATGGCGGTGGTTATAGTACCGTATCGACCTCAACTGAAGGAACGCTCTATATCGACCTTATTGATGCAAAAAGAAAAGAACTGGTTTGGCAAGGTATGGGTACCGGATATTTATCTAGATCTATTGATAAAAAGGAAGCTGCCATTAATGAGTTTGTCACAAAAATAATGGCGACATATCCTCCTGGGGCATCCCAGAATTAATTATAATTCAATAGAGCGAAATAATACCAAAAGATTAAAATAAGGTGTGTTTCGCTCTACTGATTGTTTTTTAAAAACTCCAGTGTTTATAACTTGAAGATGCTTCTAAGGGATCTTCAATTTCATCATCTAATTGTGGGAAAAAGTCAATTCCTGTCAATGCTTCTATCTTATCTACAGCTACAACATAATGATACAAGGCTTTGTTCGAATTTTCATGCTCCATAAGAAATCCAATCATCTTAGGGTCTCCCGAATTATAATCTAACAAAACTTTATAAAAGTAATTGGGAACAGCCACATGCTCTTCTCCAATAGTTCTGAGATTAGATTCTAATACGCCACCAGTTACAACAAAAACGCCATCATATTTAGCAGCCCAGTATCGTGTTTTCTGCTCGAGCACATTCCAAATTCCCGAATTAAAATCATGTCTTTGAGGAGAAATATTACTCGTTAAAAAAGTTTCATCATAGGCCTCTTTGCTATATCGTCTATCTCCTGCTGGGCATAAATGTCCTCGATCATAATTAGAGTTTTTGTAATTACGCCAATTTGCAGATTTAGTTTTCACCATTGGGTCCGATTCAAAGTAGGGACGTTTATGATTTGATTTAGCTAAATGAGACTTCTTCAACTCATAGGCAACCCATTCAGCCTGTTCATGTTCTTCTTTGTATGATAAGCTATAATTTTGATGATGAACTATTTGATTTGTTGTACTCGTTGGCAAAAAGAACGTTTTGGTTTCTTCTTTCTCACGAGACCCTGATTCAATAAATTCAGATTCCAATTGATGATCTAAATAATAATCATAAGCATAAACGCCAATGAGTAAAAGCATTGCAATTATGGAATAGATTTTTCTTTTTTTCATTATATGCATAAAGTTTACATATTCAATGCTTTTCAAATTACATGATCCAACACCATAAAAGTTATAGGTGAAAACTCAAAACGCTCCAAAAGTTATCTTTCAACTTTTGGAGCGTTAAGCTTGTTAATTACGCGTATTGGTTCTACCCATTAAAATTAATCTTTTACAGCAGCCACCTTTTTAATACCGTAAGTCATTTTTAAATCGTTAAGTACATTCAATGCTTCTTCCATATAAACATCCTTACCTAAACTTTCATGCCAGCGGTCGCGTTTAATTTTTAATACCGAGTCTTGCTCAATCAATGCCAATTCATAAGGCAAAGAGTTAAAGGTTAAATTGGTAGAATAATCACCTAATTTTTCAAAACGTTTCGCCTCAGCTTTATTTTTTTCTAATTCCGCTTTATAATCATCGTACTTAAGATTAAAAACATTTCGATCTCTTATCGTCTTAATCCATTTTGCATTCTCATCTATTAGTTTTAATTGCTCGCTGTTACCCATACGCTCCTTACTTTTAGCGATAGTAGCATCATAATCAAAATAACTATCCCAAATAGAATATTCAGCGGCCTCAATTTTATCCCATGGTAACGGATTGGTTTGATCGCGTTCCCCAATATCAATATAACTGTAACGATCTGGAACAACAACATCACTCTTCACGCCTTCCAACTGTGTAGAACCCCCATTAATTCTATAGAATTTTTGAGTGGTAAATTTTAAGGCACCCATGTCACCATTTGTATTATTACGAACCATTCGATTTAAGTCTAAAACATTTTGAACCGTTCCTTTACCATAAGTTTGTTTGCTTCCTATCACAATAGCACGCTTATAATCTTGCATGGCTGCTGCTAAAATTTCAGAAGCAGAAGCCGATAATTCATTCACCAAAATTACTAAGGGACCATCCCAAACAATAGAGCGATCTTTATCACTTAATACTTCTTGAGGTTCACCAGTAGTTCTTACTTGTACTACAGGACCATCTTTAATGAATAATCCTGCCATATCTACAACCGTCTTCAAAGATCCACCACCATTATTTCGTAAATCCAGCACCAAACCTTCCATGCCTTGAGCTTTTAGACGCTCAATTTCTTTTTTAATATCACTAGCAGCATTACGCTTATTGTAATCTTCAAAATCAACATAAAATTTAGGCAAATTGATAACACCATAAATTTTATCTTCTTTTTCTACGGTAGCTGATTTAGCATAAGTTTCTTCCAACTCAATAATATCACGTGGAATTGCCAATTCTTCAACGGTCCCATCCACTTTCTTTAGCGTTAAATTAACGTTAGTTCCTTTAGGTCCTTTGATTAATTTTACGGCATCATCAAGACGCATACCTTCAACACTTGTAGGTTCAACTTCATCATCCTGTCTTACTTTAAGAATCACATCACCAACTTGTAATTTATTTTGTCGCCAAGCAGAACCACCCGAAATGATTTCGTTA
>JAGSHF010000127.1 GCA_023954685.1 Flavobacteriaceae bacterium
AGATGAAGTGATAAATCCAATTGGTGGTATTGTAAATTTAATTCCAGATAAAGGCAACTCGAAAACTAAATAATGTTTAAATTTAGCAAAAAGAACCCAAGGAGTTACTCATTTTAAACACAAGATAACGTGCTATTTTGGCTCATAAAATTAACAAACGTTATTGCAATATCACAGAAAAACACATTCCCCTATAGAATCGCAAGCAACAATGAAAAGCGACTGGATGTTTTCTATAAAAGACTATTCCTTTTCTTTCTTTTTTCGAAAAACTGTAAAAAATAATTACATGTTGAATGCAAAAGATATTAATATTGTTTGGTTAAAACGAGACCTTAGGTTGCAAGATCACGAACCTTTGTATAAAGCAGAGCAATCATGTACTGCTTATATTATTATATACCTGTTTGAACCCAATATTATTGAATATCGAGATACAAGCCCAAGGCATTTACAATTTATATATCATTCTATAAAGTCACTTAATAAAAGTCTAAAAAACTATAATCGTAATGTGGATGTGCTCTATGGAGAAGCTATTGATATTTTTAATTTTCTTAATAAACATTACAATATTCAACAGCTTTTTAGTTATCAAGAAAGTGGTATAAAAAAGACTTGGCAACGTGATAAACAAATCAAAGAATTTTGTATTAATAATAATATTGCTTGGACAGAAAGCCAACGTGATGGAATTATAAGAGGTCTAAAAAACAGAGATACTTGGAACAAGCGATGGCATGCTACAATGCACAGCCCTATTCTAAAAAACAGCTATTCAGTTTCAAAATTTAATAAACTAGAACATGCATATTTATTACCTCAAAAATTAATTACTACGCTAGAAAAATATCCTAAATACTATCAACCTGCAGGGGAAGAAAACGCATGGCGTTACCTGAAATCTTTTACTAATAAAAGAGGATTTAATTATCATAGACATATCTCTAAACCTACGGAAAGCAGAAGAGCTTGTAGTCGATTATCGCCTTATTTCGCTTGGGGAAATATAAGTATCAAACAAGTCTTTTGTTTTGTTGGTACGCATGCTAACGGAACGGCAAATGATCGTGCCTTTTCTGGAATGCTAACGCGCCTGCATTGGCATTGTCATTTTATACAAAAATTTGAAGTAGAATGTACTTATGAAACTCTTTGTGTAAACAAGGGTTATGAATTATTAGAACATAAAAAGAACGAGGTATTTATTAAAGCATGGAAAACAGGACAAACTGGATACCCTCTCATCGATGCGTGTATGCGTGCTGTTGCGAAAACCGGATGGATTAATTTCAGAATGCGTGCAATGGTCGTTTCTTTTTTAACCTTAAATTTAGATCAGGATTGGAGAGATGGTGTATATCATTTAGCGTGTCAATTTTTAGATTATGAGCCAGGTATCCATTATCCTCAATTTCAAATGCAAGCAGGAACTACCGGTATTAACACCGTGCGCCTTTATAATCCTGTAAAAAATTCAGAAGAACACGACTCTAAAGGAGTCTTTATTAAAAAATGGATTCCTGAACTGGAAAATGTACCAGAATCATATATACACGAACCTTGGACGATGACCACTATGGAGCAAATTTTTTGTGGTGTAACTATAGGTGTAGATTATCCTTCGCCAATAGTAGATCTTAAAGCAAGTGCTAAGTTGGCAAGAGATAAAATTTGGGGACATAAAAATCATCCGGCGGTTACAGCTGAAAAAGCCAGAATATTAGCAAAACACGTAAACAAAAGACGATGAAGAAAGCTTATTTACCATCAAAAATATGTGTAGTCTGTGAGCGCCCTTTTATATGGCGTAAAAAATGGAAAAAGAATTGGGCAGACGTAAAATATTGTAGTGAACGTTGTAGAAAAAATAAAGCATAAATGAAAACAGTAAATCTAACGTTTCCGCATCAACTTTTTGAATCATCTCCTCTTATAGAGAATTGTTTACCTATATATATTATCGAAGAGTTTCTATTCTTCAAGCAATTTAACTTTCATAAACAGAAAATAGCATATCATAGAGCGACAATGAAACATTATGAAGCGTATTTAGCTTCTAAAACTATTGAAGTTGTTTATATTGAATCCATCGAGAATATTTCAGATGTTAGAGAATTAATTCCATTTTTAAAATCAAAAGGTATAACAAATATTAACTATGTAGACCCTGTAGATAATTGGCTTCAGAAGCGAATAGAGAAAGGTTGTATTTCTAATACCATTGAAAGAACAGTGTTTAACTCACCTCTATTCCTTAATACGAAAGAAGATTTACAACCATTTTTTAGAAATGATAAAAAAAAATATCATCAAACATCTTTCTATACAGATCAAAGAAATAAAAGGAACATTCTTATCGAACCCGACGGAAAACCAACCGGAGGAAAATGGACTTTTGATGCTGAAAACAGAAAAAAATATCCAGCAAAAAAAATACCACCTGCAATTCAGTTTCCAGATGGAGATTCTTTTTTTAAGGAAGCGTTGAGCTATGTCGATAAAAACTTCTCAAATAACATTGGGCAACTTTCAAAAAACTCTTTATACCCAACAAATTTTGAAACCAGCAAACAATGGTTTCAACAATTTTTAGAACAACGCTTCTTGGAATTTGGCGCTTATGAAGATGCTATCGTTACTGAAAATTCCATATTAAACCATAGTGTTTTAACACCAATGCTAAATACAGGGTTAATTGCACCAACAACTATTATTGAGCAAAGCATCACTTTTGCAAAAGCTAATAATATCCCTATCAATTCATTAGAAGGTTTTATTCGTCAAATAATAGGCTGGCGAGAGTTTATACGTGGTATGTATGAAAGTAGAGGAAGTGATGAACGTACATGTAATTTTTGGGGATTTACTAAAAAAATCCCTAAATCGTTTTATCACGGAACAACAGGTATTTACCCCGTAGACCAAACCATTAAAAAAATACTAGAAACAGGCTACTGTCATCATATAGAACGCTTAATGGTTTTGGGTAATTTTATGATGCTTTGCGAATTTGATCCAGACGAAGTTTATCGATGGTTTATGGAACTCTTTATTGATAGCTATGATTGGGTAATGGTACCAAATGTATATGGAATGAGCCAATTTTCAGATGGCGGATTAATGGCTACAAAGCCATATATTAGCGGGAGTAACTACTTAATGAAAATGAGTAATTATAAAAAAGACGAATGGCAAGCGGTTTGGGATGGTCTTTTTTGGCGGTTTATGGATACGCATCGTAGTTTCTTTAAGAAAAACCCTAGGTTAGGCATGTTGGTTTCGATGTTTGATAAAATGACACCCGACAAAAGGCAAAAGCATATTGAAAATGCAGAAGCGTTTTTAATTAATCTTTAAAACAATAAGCGTTTATTCTCTTTTTAAATAAAGTATAAAGTTTGTAATAATATAGAAAAACCAATTTAGTTATTGCCACTTAAGGCCTATCTCCTCTTCGTAAAACGCGTATTTATTGTTAAAGTTATTCTTGTTTTAGAGGAACTCCTGAATCTCTTTCGTTGCTATCATTTTCATCGTATAGAAACTTTTGTCAAGAAAAAAACAAAGAAATTTAGTGTTAAATTTGCGCTTGGATTCAAAGTTCAAGTGACATAACGGATGCACATAATTGTACATTTTATAATATTGGTTTATCTATGCGATACCCCTATTTTACAAGTATAGTTTCCTTATGCCAATAAATACTAGTATTAATAAGGTAAAGCAAATAAAAAATACGTTTATATAATCTTTAAAACCTAAAACTAACATAGTACTTATTATTAAAAGCTGAAACCCTAAACCAAAAATTGAAATCATTGACATAAATATATTTGGATATATTTTACTTTTATAAGCATTAGCATCTAACATATATATGGTCTTGTCAAATACACCATAGAAAATTTTATATAAGAGAAACAACAGGTCCACATTTTTTTGAGTTTCTCCTTTTAGCGCTGTTGGTGTATCATTTTCAAAAACTCTACTTGTGGTATCCCCATTTAAATTATTTCTCAAAATAACATAGTAATAGTTATATAACGTCCCTTGCAATTGGACACCTATAAACGCAAGCAAAGTAAAAATAAAAGGTAGCTCTGTTGTATACCATATTGCGGTTAAGACTAAAAAATTTAAAATGATATCGGAAACAGAATCTAGATAGCGCCCCGTATAGGAAGGCGTGTTTTTAAGTCTAGCCAACTCACCATCAGCAGCATCTAAAATTGATTTTAAGATTAAAAAAAAAGCAGCAAGAAATAAATGATCAAAAAGTATGCAATATATGGCTATAAGACCTGAGATCACAAACCACATAGTAACATGAATGGGTGTTACTAAGGTGTCCTTTAATGCATTGGCAATTATTATTGCCATTGGTCTGCCATAATCTGATAGATCTATGAACTTGTGCGCATCTGGTAATTTTGACATAGTTTTTACAAGAACCCCCTTAATTTATTAGTTAAATCTAATTCTTGATACGGCGAAAGTAGATAAAATAATAATGAAAAAATAATTTTGTCTAATAAATATTGTAATTTGTTAGACAAAATTCATTACTTTTGAGGAATAAATAAATTTAAATGAATAAAACAGCCATTATCCGTTGTGAACATTTTAACGCGGCGCATCGATTGCATAACAGCGATTGGAGTGATGATAAAAATAAAGAAGTCTTCGGAAAATGTAATAATCCTAATTATCACGGGCATAATTATGATTTAGAAATTAAGATAATAGGTTTTTGTAATCCTGAAACGGGATATGTCATGGATACTAAAGTTCTTTCAGACCTTATTAAAGAAAAAATACTTGATAGATTTGGTCATAAAAACCTAAACCTAGATACAATTGAATTTAAAAGATTAAACCCAACCGCAGAGCACATTGCAATGGTAATCTATAACATTCTAAGAACTGAAATAAATCCAGATTTAGAATTAAAAATTAAACTTTATGAAACAGCAAGAAATTATGTTGAATACCCTTATTGATGATCATATCCTTAATGGATTTTCTGAAAAAGAGATTGGAGATGATCATTTATTTAGCGGTTTAGAAACGCCAATGAAACTAAATGCTCATGAGTTATCTGATGAAGAAAAAAAAGAGAAAATTTCAGGTTTATTTGCTCAAATAATGGATGTTATGGGGCTTGATTTGACTAATGATTCTTTAAAAGGCACCCCAAACAGGGTCGCAAAAATGTATATTGACGAAATCTTTTCTGGACTCAACCCTGCTAATAAACCCAAGATATCATTATTTGATAATAGTTATAAATATAATCAGATGTTGGTGGAAAAAAATATTACCTTCTATTCTAACTGTGAACATCATTTTGTTCCAATAATAGGTAAAGCTCATGTGGCATATGTGTCCTCTGGAAAAGTTATTGGGATTTCCAAAATCAATAGGATTGTACAATATTATGCGAAAAGACCCCAAGTACAGGAAAGATTGACAAATCAAATCGCCATAGAACTTAAATCCATTTTGAATACTGAAGATATTGCTGTTATTATTGATGCGAAACATTTGTGTGTCTCTTCGCGTGGTATTAAAGATGATACCTCTGCAACAGTAACGTCTTACTACTCTGGCGTGTTTAACCAACCTCACAAAATTATTGAATTACAAAATTATCTCAACCAATAAGCGCCTATAGAAATCGGTTGAACTTACAATAATAATTGGTTCTTGTGGAAAACACAATTCAGCCTATATCATTATAATAATAATAATAATAAGCATGAAAAAGTACTTATCCTTTAACCTTAAATGTAATGGTAGAAAAGGTCATGAAGCCAAAGTGTATAAAAAAATGTAATGTAAAACACAATGACAAACGAAAAGAAACCAGACAACGTTGTTTATAATGTAGATACTCAAGAGTACGACGCGTATTTAAAATCATATGGAACACATGTTGGGGCTCCAGTGATTAAATCTACAGATACTACGGCTTGGAAAAATAGAAGTATTAATAAACTTAATCATAAAATTCAAACACGCTTCAATGAAATCAAAGCGCAATATGAGAGTTTGATACAAGAGTTTGAATATAATAGACTAATACATAAAGCTAAATTCTCGTTTGAGCCTGTTTTAGGGCAGCACTATCATTTATACGAGCGAAAAAATGGAGAGAATTTTTTATCACTAATCGCACCAAACGAATGCAATTTTACTTCAGTTGGAAGTTTTTATTTAAACGCTGATCAAATATGGGAAAAAGTGATTTAATAAAATAAACTAATGATATTTAATACGACTTATAAAAATCAAGAATTCAATGAAGAAAGTGAAGTATTGGTAGGAAAAAGATTCACCATATTTGAGCGCTTACAACTTGGAGGTATTGGTTCTAGTAGACTAGTCATAGAAAACACTAGTGAAAAACTCAGGCTAGGGAAGCTAAAATTTTCAGAACTAGATTATGGTAATATTGAATTACGCCCAAAAGGAATAATTATTCATTATACTAGAAAACTAGAACGATTCGCTTGGATTATTCCATATTATCGCTTAGTAGTTTATAATTCCCAATTTTTTAGCATTCATGCTAATGGTAATTTTATTCAATTTCTGAAAAACAAAAACTATATGGAAAATAAAAAATTTATCAATAGAATGATAGGTATTAAAAACGATTTTTTAAAGCTGAAATATTATGATTACTGATAAATTTTATATAATGCCTAGGATGCTTAAGGAATATTTTGTGAATTAGTTTCATGACGCAGGAACGAATTATTTTTTATGAACAGCTAAAAAGTGCTATAACCTATAAACCAATACGTTAAACGAAAATATTATAAAAATGCGTAATTTTTACTCATCTTTACGAAGAATTACCCCTAATTATTAATTCATGCGTACCTAAAAAATATTGAAATAAAATTTGACAAAAACTGCGCACTAGATTCTTCATTAATACAATCGTTTGTTTTTGATACATCTTCTTTTCTGTTGATGTTTAAATAGCATTTTTTTTTGCATTTATTTTTTAGTTAATTTCGCAAAATATATGGAGAACAATAAACTTATTACATTGTTAACAGTAGCGGCAATTGCGGCGCTTGCAGTGCTATATTTTAATGAATCATTTATTAAGTCTTCAAGTTATTCAGAATATGTAGATTTAGCGGTTGCAGATCATGAAAAATTAACTTCAGGTGCTTACGTGCTTGAACAAGTGCATGGCAACAATACTATTCAGGCTTTTAAAAGACGTGATACGGTTGTAATCTCAAATAAATTCGAAACTGATGCACTCGCTGAGTCAGCGATTAGTGCCGAAGCGATTTCAAAATTTCTTAACGGAAATTTACCGACTACTACGCCTTCTGGTAACAATGGTATTCCAGTCTTGCTGTCGCAAACTGGAGCTTTTTTCGATTTGGCTACGTTGGATCCTAGCCCAGGCCTTATCCCTTATGATATGATTGAACCTTTTTGGTCTGATGGTGCTGCTAAAAAACGATGGATGGCCATACCAAATGATGGCGCATACGATACCGCTGAGGAACAAATTACATTTTCAAATGATGAAGCTTGGGACTTTCCGCAAGGTTCAGTACTTATTAAACATTTTGAGCTTGGTGGACAGCGACTTGAAACACGGTTTGAAGTTAAGGGGAACGATGACGTTTATTACTATTTAACGTATAAGTGGAATAATGACCAAACCGATGCAACGCTATTAGATGAAGCCGTTGATGAAGACGTTGTAGTTGACGGCGTTACCCAATCCTGGCATTACCCAAGTAGAACCGAGTGTGTTTCTTGTCACTTTCCTCAAAATGGGAGTGTACTAGGACCAAAAACAAGAAATCTTAATAAGTCTATTCTATATCCTGGTGCATCGAACATGATGAACCAACTGGTTAATTTTAGTCGACTCGGACTCATCACCGAAACGATAACTAATGGGAATGTAAGCAGTTATCCGGCCGTAGCTGCAAAAGATGATTTAAGCGCTTCTCTTGAAGATAGAGCAAGATCATACATTGATGTCAACTGTTCGAGTTGTCATAACCCAACCGTTAATAATAATGCTTTGTTTGACGCGCGTTATACAACGCCATTAGAATTTCAGAATATTATTTATGGCGATGTGGTTTTTGATGAAGGCTTGATATTTCCTAAGGTAATTATTCCTCAAGATGTTGCAAACTCAATGGCACATTTTAGAATGAATTCTTTAGAAACTGGTGTTGAAATGCCGCCAATAGCAAAAGATGTTGTTGATCAAGCAGGGCTTCAATTAATTGAAGATTGGATTAATAGTCTTACGCCAACAACATCGTCTGCGCCAATAGCTTCATTTTTAGCTAATAAATCAAATGGAATCGCGCCTTTGAGTATTGATTTCGATGCATCCGCTTCGTTTGATCCTGATAATGATCCTTTAACGTATTCATGGGATTTTGGAGATGGTAATACAGGTTCAGGAATTACAATTAATCATATATTTACGAGTTCGGCTGAGTTTACAGTAACATTAACGGTCAATGATGGTCTACAATCTGACCAAGCAACAACTCTAATTACAGTAAATAATAGTGACCCTGGAGGAAATACGGTAAATTTTACAGACGCTACTGACCTACTTCTAGTTCAAGACAATTATAGTGGATTACCTATGGGAGTCATCGATATGAACGGCGATGGGAAAGATGATATCGTACAATTTAACCAAAGGCGAGCTTTACGTATCCAATATCAAAATGGTGCTGATGAACAGTTTACAAGCCACCAAATCGGTACTACAAATAACCCTCAACAATGGGCTACTGCCGTTGCCGACTTTGATCATAATGGATATAATGATGTGATGTCTGGTGGTTTTAATGATGGCTTAAAAATTGTCAAAAATAATAATGGTAATGATTCGTACAGTAGGTCTACTATAGAAAACTCAGAAGATCTGCTATTCTTGCAAGGTGCAAATTTTGCTGATATTAATAATGATGGTTGGGCTGACATTTTTGCTTGTTCTGATCTTAGTGAATCACGGCCATATCAAAATAATCAAGACGGTAGCTTTACTTACAATCAAAGTTTAATAAGTACAG
>JAGSHF010000226.1 GCA_023954685.1 Flavobacteriaceae bacterium
AAATTAAGTACCACCATTGCTCAACTTCAAATGCAAGCAGAAGAAGTCGATGATTTGAGACTTTTTAAAATTGACATCATAACACATGCACTGGATGATACCGCCTCAAAATATCTAATTGTTCCCGCAATGCGAAATGATTTTGCATTTATAAAGGAAAACATTCTACGAACCCTTTAATTTTTTTTAATTTCCCAAGATGAATTTATTGATAGCGGCGACTACTCCTATTTTTATTATTATCATATATTTTTATATCAAAGATAAATATGAAAAGGAATCCAAACGCATTTTAGGATTAACATTCCTCTTAGGTGCTGTTGTAAGTATTATAGTGACCACGGTGTTATATACCTTTTTTGATTTGTTCATGCCATTACCTGATGATTACAGTATTTGGCAACAGTTTGTAAAGGCCTTTTTTGTAGTGGCGTTAATTGAAGAATTTAGTAAATATATTGTAGTCCGCTATTTTGCGCAAACCAGAAATGGTTATAACGAGCCCTATGATGGTATTATCTATGCCGTCATGGTATCTATGGGTTTTGCTGCTGTTGAAAATTTAATGTATGTGTTACAAGGCGGGATGGAAGTTGCTTTACTTAGAGCCGTAACTGCTGTTCCTGCACATGCTATGTTCGCGGTTATCATGGGCTATTTTATGGGTAAAGCAAAATTCTCTAACAACAGAATAAAATGGAATTTAATTGGATTACTCGGCGCCATACTATTTCATGGTTCATATGATTTTTTCTTGTTTATTGGATTTATCCCAGGCATATCCATTGGCGCATTTATCTCTTTAATTATTGGTATTATTTTATCTAAACGTGCTATTAAAGCACATCAAAATATTTCACATTTCAAACCGTAAGTTAAGCAACCACTAAAATAACGCCTATGAGTGACAATTATAAAGTAAAGGTTAATGATTTAGAAGCATTTAATATTTCGAAAACGGAGGTAGAACTTTTGGATATGGTTCATGCTTCAGAAAACAAATACCATCTGCTTCTTCAAAACAAATCTTATATCGCTGAAATTACTGAAGCAAACCTTAACGACAAAAATTACACTGTAAAAGTAAATAACACTATTTACCATGTCAATATAGCGGACCAACTGGATCAACTCATCCAACAAATGGGGTTCAGTTTAAGCGCTACAAAAAATGTGGATCGTATAAAAGCTCCTATGCCTGGATTGATTTTAGATATTGCAGTAATACCGGGACAAACCGTTCAAGAAGACGATCCTCTATTGATTTTGGAAGCTATGAAAATGGAAAATAGTATCACCTCCCCTCGTGAAGGTGTCATTAAATCTATAACTGTAGCAAAAGGAGATGCTGTTGATAAAAACCAATTATTAATTGAATTTGAATAAGATGAAAAAGATATTAGTTGCCAACCGTGGTGAAATCGCGATTAGAGTAATGCGCACCGCAAAACAAATGGGCATAAAAACCGTCGCGATATATTCTACTGCAGATCGAAAATCGCCACACGTATCCTATGCTGATGAGGCCGTTTGTATTGGCCCGCCGCCTTCAAATCAGTCTTATTTATTGGGGTCCAAAATTATTGAAGTGGCAAAAAAATTAAATGCAGACGGGATACATCCTGGCTACGGATTTTTAAGTGAAAATGCTGATTTTGCTGAAGAGGCAGAAAAAAACAATATTACATTTATTGGTCCGCGCTCTAAGGCCATTCATATGATGGGTGATAAATTGGCCGCTAAAGATGCCGTTAAGCAATACAACATCCCAATGGTTCCTGGTGTAGATCATGCTATTAAAAATCCTGAAGAGGCTATTGAAATTGCAAAGCAAATTGGATTTCCAATTCTTATTAAAGCTGCCGCTGGCGGCGGCGGAAAAGGCATGCGCGTTGTGGAACAAGAGAAAGATGTTGTAGAACAAATGCAACGAGCAATTAGTGAAGCCACTTCAGCTTTTGGCGACGGTTCCGTTTTTGTTGAAAAATATGTAACATCGCCAAGGCATATAGAGATTCAAATTATGGCCGATGCGCATGGTAATGTATTGCATTTATTTGAACGCGAATGCAGTATTCAACGAAGGCATCAAAAAGTCGTTGAAGAGGCACCATCGTCAATTTTAACACCAGAACTGAGGGCCGAAATGGGGAAAGCAGCAATAGACGTCGCGAAGTCATGTGATTATCTAGGAGCGGGAACTGTAGAATTTCTTCTCGATTCTGATAATAACTTCTATTTCTTAGAAATGAATACCCGTTTGCAAGTGGAACATCCTGTAACCGAATTCATAACGGGAATTGATTTGGTAGAATTACAAATTAGAGTTGCACGCGGTGAAGTACTTCCTTTTAAACAAGAAGATTTAAAAATAAATGGGCATGCCTTAGAATTAAGGGTTTATGCTGAAGATCCTCTTAACGACTTTTTACCTAGTGTTGGCACTTTAGAAACCTATAAGTTGCCTAGTGGTGAAAACATAAGAGTGGATAATGGTTTTGAAGAAGGTATGGACATCCCAATATATTACGACCCTATGCTTTCCAAACTAATAACATATGGTAAAACAAGAACTGAAGCGATACAATTAATGCTTAAAGCGATTGACAATTACCACGTTAAGGGGGTGCAAACCACTTTACCTTTTGGTAAATTTGTATGTGAGCATGAAGCATTTAGATCTGGTCATTTTGATACGCAATTTGTAAAACGTTATTACACCGCTGAAGCGTTAGAAATGCGATTTAGTGATGAAGCAAAAGCAGCAGCCTTGATTGCCGTTAAACATTTTCTAAAGGATCAACAAATTGTGAGATTACCCACTAGCTAGTATTCAATGTTCAGTTCACCGTTTAAATAACTTTTCCAGCTAACAATTTATCAGCACAACATCAAACAACAATTATGGATTCCAAAATAAACAACTTAAACCAAAAACTAGCTAAAGCATATTTAGGTGGTGGAGAGAAAAGAATAGAACGCCAACATAACAACAAAAAATTAACAGCCCGAGAACGTGTTCTTTATTTATTGGATGAAGGTTCTTTTGAAGAAATAGGTGCACTTATCACTCATAGAACTACTGATTTTGGTATGGGCGATCAGCAATTCTATGGTGATGGTGTTGTAACAGGTTATGGTACAATAGATTCGCGCTTGGTTTATGTATTTGCTCAAGATTTCACTGTCTTTGGCGGTTCCCTTTCTGAAACTCATGCTGAGAAAATCTGTAAAATAATGGATTTGGCTATGAAAGTTGGTGCACCCTTAATTGGTTTAAATGATTCTGGTGGTGCTAGAATTCAAGAAGGTGTGCGCTCTTTAGGCGGCTATGCTGATATTTTTTATAGAAATGTTCAAGCCTCTGGTGTTATACCGCAAATTTCTGCCATCATGGGGCCTTGTGCTGGTGGTGCTGTGTATTCTCCTGCGATGACCGATTTTACAATTATGGTTGAAGATACGAGTTACATGTTTGTTACAGGTCCAAATGTTGTGAAAACCGTAACTAACGAAACGGTTACAAGTGAAGCCTTAGGTGGGGCTAGTACCCACTCTACTAAATCCGGGGTTGCACATATAACCTCATCAAATGATGTGATATGTTTGGAAGATATAAAAAAATTATTGAGCTATTTACCGCAAAATAATACGGAAACTCCAGATGCTCTCCCCTATCAATTAACCGATGAAATTAGAGAAAGCCTATCAACAATAATTCCTGACAGTGCCAACAAACCCTATGACATGCATCATGTTATAACTGGTATTATTGATGAAGATTCTTTTTATGAAATTCATAAAGATTATGCAGAAAACATTATTGTAGGTTTTGCAAGACTAGGCGGTAGAAGTATTGGTGTTATTGCCAATCAACCTATGTTTTTAGCGGGTGTATTGGATGTCAATAGTTCTAAAAAAGCTGCACGTTTTGTACGATTCTGTGATGCCTTTAACATCCCATTATTAGTGTTAGAAGATGTCCCTGGATTTTTACCTGGTACAGATCAAGAATGGAATGGCATTATTGTACATGGCGCTAAGCTTCTTTACGCTTTTAGTGAAGCCACTGTACCAAGAGTTACCGTAATTACACGTAAGGCTTATGGTGGTGCTTATGATGTGATGAACTCTAAACACATTGGAGCAGACATGAATTTTGCCTGGCCAAGTGCCGAAATTGCAGTCATGGGGGCTAAAGGTGCCGCTGAGATTATTTTCAAAAAAGACATTCAATCCGCAGAAAATAAGAAAGCCAAATGGAAAGAAAAAGAAGCAGAATATGCTGAACTTTTTGCGAATCCATACAGCGCTGCCGAACGCGGATTTATCGACGAAGTCATTTTACCAGAAACAACACGTAAAAAATTAATAAAAGCATTTAGCATGCTAGAAAATAAAGAAGCCCATTTACCATATAAGAAACATGGTAATATTCCTCTTTAATCTAAAAAAGCCACTCTAATTAGAGTGGCTTTTTTAGTTTTATTTTGGAAACAAATCTTTATTTAATCCAGGTACAATGCGCAGTGCATTTCTATA
>JAGSHF010000078.1 GCA_023954685.1 Flavobacteriaceae bacterium
GGTTTTGGTTTACAATCAAATCATACTGAAGCTTCAGTAGCAGGCTCAGGAGATATTGAAATTGTGAGTAACAAAAGCTTAAAAGCTAGAGTCTCTGGATCAGGAGATATTGAATACAAAGGCAACCCTGACAAAGAAGATTCTAAAGTCTCTGGATCTGGAAGTATTAGTAATTAATTATATCTAATTTTAAAAATAAAAAAAGTCACTCTGGTAGTGGCTTTTTTTATTTTACATGCTCAGTCTTCTTAATTGTGAATAATACAATTAATGCAATCAGGAAAAATATTGCCAAAAACAAAACTGACCATTGCATAGATCCCGTGATTGCATTTAACAATCCAAACACAAACATCCCGATTACAATTGCTATTTTTTCGGTAACATCATAAAAGCTAAAATAGGTAGCATGATCTTCGGTATCGGGTAATAATTTAGAATATGTCGATCTAGAAAGCGACTGTGTGGCGCCAAGAACTAATCCCAAAACACCTCCCATAATATAAAAATACAAGGCAACATTTTCTAGAGATTTATCCAAACTAAACGCCAAAAAACAAACTAAACCCCAAATAATAAGAGTTATTTTTAGCGCAAATAAATTTCCGTATTTATTAGATAATCTTGAAAAAATAAAAGCACCAAAAATAGCCACAATCTGTACTAACATTATAGTTAAAATTAGGTTTATGGTAGGCAAACCTAACTCTTCACTACCAAAAATACCGGCCATAAGCACTATTGTTTGCACCCCTACACTAAAAAAGAAAAAAGAAACCAAGAAGCGTTTTAAGGCTTCATATTGTTTTAATTCTTGTGTTACTTTTTTCAATGCTCTGAAGCCCTTCCATATATAATCTTTATCAGGTTTATGACCATAAACATTATTAGGCAATCTTTTATAGGTGATTTGTGCAAAGCCAAGCCACCAAAGGCCAACTAGTAAAAAAGTGATTCGAGAACCCATGGCTTCGTCTAATAATCCAAACACACTCGTTTGGATCATAACTAAACTGAGAATCATTAAAATGACTGAACCTGTATATCCATAAATAAAGCCTTTAGCACTTACATTATCTTGTTGTTCTGGATATGCAATTTCAGGTAGATAAGCATTATAAAAAACAATACTACCCCAAAATCCAATACTGGCCGTTATTGTGAACAAAATGGCAACCCAAAGCGTCGCTTCATCTTTAAAAAAGAATAAGCCCATTACTGATAATGAACCAAGTAAACAGAAAAACTTAAGAAACTTCAGTTTATTGCCAGTATAGTCGGCAATACCAGATAAAATTGGAGAAATAAACGCTACAATCAAAAAGGAAAAAGATAAAATATAGTCATAGAGTGTTGTTGGGTTCCATGGCGTACCTAAAAACATAATATCACCATCAACATTAGCAAAAGACGACGTCATGCTACTGTAATAAATTGGAAATACCGCGGTACTAATAACTAAAGAATATACGGAGTTGGCCCAGTCATAAAACGCCCAGGCATTCAATAACTTCTTATTTCCTTTTTCTAGTGATTTCATAAATTAATTAGGGATTAATTACTTTTATTTTTGGTACTCTTAACAACAATATAACACCAACTAAAAAGAAAACAAATAAGAACAAGATGGCGTTCCTCATGGTTCCTGTAATTTGATCAATGGTACCATAAATTAGCATGCCTATTATTATTCCTACTTTTTCTGTAACATCATAAAAACTAAAATAAGAAGTTGTGTCATCAGTTTTAGGTAAAAACTTAGAATAAGTTGAACGAGATAAGGACTGTACACCTCCCATAACAAAACCAACTACTGCAGCAACACCATAGAACTCTGGTGGTGTTTTTACAAAATATGCAAACACACAAATAAAAACCCAAATCATGTTAATACCGATTAAAGTATTTATATTTCCGAATTTTGAAGATGCTTTAGAAGTGAGACTCGCTCCTAAAACAGCTACAATTTGAATCACCAAAACACTAATAATTAAGCCCATGGTTTTCTCATTATTATCAGCCCAAGAAATTTCTTCTTCTCCAAAAAAAACAGCCATTAACATAATGGTTTGTACCGCCATGCTATACACAAAAAATGCATATAAAAAACGTTTTAACCTTAAGTTTTCCTTAAGTTCTTTCCAAACAATATTCAGTTCTTTAAACCCATTAATCAAGACATTTTTTAGCTCTTTTTTCTTTTTCGTATTCCCTTTCGGTAAAAAGTAAAACGAATATTGGCTAAATAAAACCCACCATATACCTACACTCACAAATGAATATTTCATAGCCATTATTGCTGCTTCATTCTCATTTCCTGCTATCCCAAACCATTTTGGTTTCATTACCATGGTTAAATTGAACAATAACAAGATCACACTACCAATATAACCTATTGAAAACCCTTTAGCACTGATATCATCTTGCTGCTCAGGATAGGCAATGTCAGGAAGATAAGAGTTGTAAAAAACTAAACTTCCCCAGTAACCAATTAAACCAAAAAAATAAAATAATAAACTAATATAGATATGTTCTAAACTAAACCAGTAAAGCCCTATACAACCTATGCTTCCCACATAACAGAAAAATTTTAAGAATACTTTTTTATTACCAATATAATCTGCAATTCCAGAGAGAATTGGTGATAAAACAGTTATAATAAAAAAGGTGAAAGCGGTTACAAAAGAAATTAAAGCTGTGCTTTTAATGTCAAAACCAATAATTTGAACAGTGTTCACATTATTGACAAAAAGTGCAGCATAAAAAATAGGAAATATTGTAGAAGCAATTGTAAGTGTATAAACTGAATTTGCCCAATCATAAAACGCCCAAGCAAATAACAGCTTCTTATCTCCTTTTTTTGGTTTTGTCATAGAACAGAAGCGACCCATTTATGAGCCGCTTCTAAAATAAACATTTATTTTATATTTAAACCAAATATTCTATTTAAACGAGGTTACTCCAAACTTTGCAGCTTCTAATCTTGCTTTAGGTGCTAGATTTTTAAGATGATGAATTCGAGAATCATTAGATGGGTGTGTACTAAAGAATTCTGGTGGTGCATCACCGCCTGAATTAGCTTTCATACGCTCCCATAAAACACTGGCTTCATCGGGATTATAACCTGCAATTGCCATTAGATATATGCCAATTTGATCGGCTTCAGTCTCATGACTTCTGCTAAAAGGTAACATCCCCGCTACACTTGATCCAATGCCATAATATTGGTTAAAAACATTTCGAGCTTCTCCGTCTTGAAGGGCAACATTTCCGGCAATAGCGCCAGCCTGTTGCAAATAATCAGCACTCATTCGCTGCTGACCATGGTTAGCTAAGGCATGCGCTACCTCATGCCCCATTATTACGGCAACACCAGTCTCTCCATCAGCGATTGGCAATATTCCCGTATAAAAAGCAATTTTACCACCAGGCATGCACCAAGCATTTACTTCTTTAGACTCTATTAAGTTGTATTCCCATTTATAATCATCGAGATAACCATGATACCCATTAGCACTCAAATATTTTTGTGAAGCAATCGCAATGCGTTCACCTACTCTTTTTATCATGGCAGCATCTTCAGTTCCAGTAACGACATCACTTTCAGTTAAGACTTGACCGTATTGTTGAAATGCCATTGGAAACAATTGATCATTAGAAACAAATGCCATCGTTTTCTTTCCTGTAAAGGGATTGGTTGCGCAAGATATTAATATGCCCAAAATTCCGGTAATGACTATTATGTTTCTTCTTTTCATTGACTATCAAGTTAAGGTTAATTACTAAAATACAAAAATGCACCCTTTAATTATACGACACAATATAATTTTAAAGGTCACATCATATTTATTTTTAATGTTTTAAAATTCCGAGCTTTTATTCGTAATGTGTGAATTAATTTATCGACCAATATGTCTATAAATATTATTAAATTCACATAATGAAAAAGATTATCATAATTACAATTATAGGATTATTCTTAAGTTGTAACTCATCAGCACAAGACAAGGAAAAGTTTACGGTAACAAAAACCAAAACAGAATGGAAGGCTCAACTTACAGATTTACAATATTATGTCTTAAGGGAATCAGGTACTGAGCGCGCGTTTACCAGCCCTCTTAATGACAACAAGCAAGCTGGTGTTTATGCTTGTGCTGCATGTGAAACACCTCTTTTCAAAAGTGAGTATAAATACGATTCTAAATCAGGTTGGCCTAGTTTTGATAGAGAAATAGAAGGAAGTGTGATTTATAGTGTCGATTATAACATTGGTTATGCTAGAAATGAAGAACGCTGTGCCACCTGTGGCAGTCACCTTGGCCATGTTTTTGATGACGGCCCTAGGGAAACTACAGGGCAACGACATTGTATAAATGGTGCAGCATTAACATTCATTCCTAAAAAGAATGATTAGTTACCTGCCCAGCATCATTAAGCAATTTGAATACTATAAAAATCTAGGAGAAAAAACTTTTGATCAATTGTCTTTTGAAGAACTCCAATGGCAAAATGACATCAGTAATAATAATATTTCAATCATTGTAAAACATATGGTTGGTAATATGCGAAGTCGTTGGACTAATTTTTTATCAGAAGATGGTGAAAAAACATGGCGTAAACGTGATCAAGAATTTTTAGACTCGTATCCTACAAAGTCTCAATTACTAAACGAATGGGATCAAGGTTGGATTTGTGTGCTTGATGTGCTTAAATCTTTAACTTCTCATGACTTAGAGCGTATTGTTTATATTCGCAATCAAGGTCATACGGTTACAGAGGCTATTAACCGGCAATTGGCACATTATGCCTATCATGTTGGTCAAATTGTAAGTATTGGAAAACATGTAAGGGGTGCAGATTGGCTATCACTATCTATCTCAAAAGGAGCTTCTCAGATCTATAATCAAGAAAAATTCAGAAAAGAAAAAGGTCGGAGACACTTTACAGATGATCTAAAATCATCGTAATTTTCAAACCATAATTACATTTTCAACATTCCGTTTATAATACTTTTAATATTGAGATTTTATTTCTTGAAATTTCATACTTTTGTAGCTTCACACAACGCTTAAAAAATTACTCATGAGTAAATACGATATTATTGTTCTAGGAAGTGGTCCTGGAGGTTATGTAACAGCTATTAGAGCATCTCAACTCGGATTCAAAACTGCAATTGTTGAAAAAGAAAATCTTGGTGGTGTTTGTTTAAATTGGGGATGTATCCCAACTAAGGCATTGTTAAAATCGGCTCAAGTATTTGAATATTTAAAACATGCTGAAGATTATGGCCTTAGTGTTAAAGGTGCTGACAAAAACTTTGATGCTGTTGTGAAACGCAGTCGAAATGTTGCAGATGGAATGAGTAAAGGCGTTCAGTTTTTATTGAAGAAAAACAAAATTGACGTTATTGAAGGTTTCGGAAAACTAAAACCTGGAAAAAAGGTCGATGTAGAGGGAACTATTTATAGTGCTGATCATATCATAATTGCCACGGGAGCACGCTCACGTGAACTTCCTAACTTACCACAGGATGGTAAAAAAGTAATTGGATATCGTGAAGCCATGACTTTAGAGAAGCAACCAAAGAAAATGATTGTAGTAGGCTCTGGAGCCATTGGTGTTGAGTTTGCTTATTTCTATAATTCAATGGGAACTGATGTTACCATAGTAGAATTTATGCCTAAAGTAGTGCCCGTAGAAGATGATGATGTTTCTAAACAATTAGAACGTTCATTTAAGAAAAGTGGAATTAAGATAATGACCTCAGCAGAAGTCACTAGTGTAGACACTGGCGGCTCAGGTGTAAAAGCGACTGTTAAAACAAAAAAAGGTGAGGAATTACTTGAAGCAGATATTCTTTTATCTGCTGTTGGTATTAAAACCAATATAGAAAACATTGGTCTTGAAGATGTAGGCATTGCTGTTGATAGAGACAAGGTTTTAGTAAATGATTACTATCAAACAAATATCCCTGGATATTATGCTATTGGTGATGTAACACCAGGGCAGGCATTAGCTCATGTCGCTTCTGCAGAAGGCATTTTATGTGTAGAAAAAATTGCAGGACAACATGTTGAGGCCTTGGATTATGGAAATATTCCAGGTTGTACATATTGTACACCTGAAATTGCTTCAGTAGGCTTAACTGAAAAACAAGCCAAAGAGCAAGGGCTCAATATTAAGGTGGGTAAATTTCCATTTTCGGCATCTGGAAAAGCCAGTGCTGGAGGTCACAAAGAAGGTTTTGTTAAGGTTATTTTTGATGCAAAATATGGTGAATGGTTAGGTTGCCATATGATTGGCACTGGCGTTACAGATATGATTGCTGAAGCTGTTTTAGGAAGAAAACTAGAAACAACTGGCCATGAAGTATTAAAAACTGTGCACCCTCATCCTACAATGAGTGAAGCCGTTATGGAAGCCGTAGCTGATGCTTATGGTGAAGTGATTCATATATAATATCAAATAATTTATTATAAAATTTAAAATGCGATTCAAATGAATCGCATTTTTTCATTCGGGTTTTAACTTATAAATACTACCACTATAATTTAATATGTATAATTCATTGTCAGCATCCAACCCAAATGCTGAGATATTAAGATTGCTATTATAAACCAATGCGTTTTCGCCTGTTATAATGTCTAATGCCCAAATTTGACCAGTAACAAAATCACCGTAAACATATTTTTCAAATAATTCTGGGTTTTTTGTGCCTCGATATACATAACCACCAGTAATCGCTCCGCCATTTTGGCTTCGTTCATACTCAAAAAATGAAAAAACTAAGGGGTCATTATAATCACAAGGACCAAATCTACATTCTGAACCTTCAAACATGCTCCAACCATAATTGCCGCCTTTTAAAATAATGTTTATTTCTTCTATTTCTGAAGCCCCAACATCCCCTGTCCACAACATGTTTGTTACTTTATCAAAACTCATTCTCCAAGGATTTCTTAGGCCATAAGCATAAATTTCGTCGCGCTTCTCCGTATCAGAAACAAAAGGATTATCTACCGGTATTCCATAATTTAACCCATCACTTACATTATCGACATCAATACGCAAAATATTCCCTGTAAGATTTGATACGTTTTGACCATTCTCATGTTTTCCTCCATCACCTGAAGAAATATACAAATAACCATCTGTACCAAAAGTTAATTGTCCCCCATTATGATTGGTGGCATCTTGAAAAAAGCTAAGCAATATCAACTCACTATTAGGATTTGCAAGATTAGGATCGCTATCAGAAATTTTGAATCGAGAAATATTAGTTGTGCTTTGGTTTGGATTATAATAAACATAGAAAAAACCATTGACTTGAAAATTTGGATGAAAAGCTAATCCCAAAAGTCCTTGTTCACCACTAGAACTTACTTTGTTTTCTAGATTAAGAAATATAGTAAATTCAGATAAATTTAATTGATCTACAATCTTAATTTTTCCAGATTTTTCAACAATAAACATTCTGGACGTTTCATCATTTGATATTTGAAAATCTACTGGTGTTCTAAATGTTAAATTTGGAAACGCATTGACTAAAACCTGATCAGGTTCAATAATTTCTGGATCATTATAATCATCATTACCACATGAATTCAATAAAAGCAAGCTTAAAAATAAAAAATGAAACAACTTCATAATAGGATATTTTATTCTGGCTAAACCTATAGAAGACTATCAATATGCGAAACCAAATATTAAATTAAACTCTGAATGGCCAGTTCATAGCTCTGTAAACCAAATCCAATAATTATACCTTTTGCATTTGGTGAGATAAAAGACTTATGTCTAAATTCCTCTCTGTTAAAGGTGTTTGAGATATGCACTTCAACAACCGGCACTTCTATAGCCTTAACCGCGTCACCAATCCCAACAGACGTGTGTGTATAGGCTGCCGCATTAAGCACAACAGCATCAAAATTAGCACTCGCATATTGCAACTTATCAATAATCTCTCCTTCAATGTTAGATTGAAAATGATGCAATTCTACACTAGGATATTTAACCCTAATAATTTCAAAAAACTCTGTAAATGTTAAACTACCATAAATATTTGGTTCTCGTTTTCCAAGTAAATTTAAATTTGGCCCGTTAATAATAATGAGTTTTTTCATAATAATAAAGGTATAAAAAAATGAGCGCATTAAAACGCTCAATCTTTTAATAAAAGTTCATGTCTTCTATAAATTAAACATCACACCAAAATTCCACGTATTCCAAGTAAAATTTGAATCACTAATACCTGTATAAGACGTATTAACTTGAAACTTATCTGAAAAATTATATCCAAAAATTGGGCGATAAGAAAACCCACCATCCCAATTATCACTTACAGCAATGGCATAGCCCAAATCAACACCTACAACCATATTGTTAGTTAATGTAACTCTTGCAGCAGCAGCCAAAGGAATATATTTAAAATCATCATGATCAATAGTTATCAAAGCTCTTTTTTCTTCCTTACCAAACACATTGACAAATCCTGATGCCAAACCAACATCAACCGATTCCGAGATTTCAAATAAATAATTAACATCCAACATAAATCCTACAGAAGAAAAATTTGTAGCTTCACCTATAGGAATAGTTACGCCTCCTCCAATACTCAAACCTGATTGAGCATTTGAGTCTGAAGTCCATAAAAAAGTTAATACTAAAACTGATAAACATATTTTTTTCATAATTTCAAATTTTACATAAGTTAATATTTACTAAATAAATTGATTTTATAGACATTAGCAAAAATAATGTTGAATATTAAATTTGATGCTCAGGTATTAATAAAAAAATCCTTACAAATCATAATTATATTTTTTAAAAAAATTTGTCTTAAAAATTTGCGATACAAATGATATTATGTAGTTTCACAACGCATTACATTGCTTACTTCTTTAGTGAAATGAAATGGACAAATAGCATACAAGATTACGCCCATTATTTACAAATTGAGCGCGGGTTATCAGCTAACTCAATCAACAGTTATGTTCTTGATGTTAAAAAGTTAATATTATATCTCGAACAAACTCAACAAACTGTTTCTCCTATCAATATTGACGCTCAAACCGTACAAAGATTTATATACGAATCTGCAAAACATCTTAACGCAAGGAGTCAATCTCGTTTAATATCTGGTTTACGTGGTTTTTTTGATTTTTTAATTTTTGATAATTATAGAACAACAAATCCATTAGAACTTATTGAGTCCCCAAAAATTGGGAGAAAATTACCAGATACGCTTTCCATAAATAATATTGACACTATTGTTGCTTCCATTGATTTAAGTAAGCCTCAAGGAGAACGGAATAGAGCTATTATTGAGACCCTTTATAGTTGTGGGCTTCGGGTAAGTGAGTTGACAAACCTTAAAATATCAGACTTGTTTTTCAAAGAAGGGTTTATCAAGGTTACTGGCAAGGGAAATAAACAACGTTTTGTTCCCATTGGCAATAAAACTCAAAAATTCATCAATATCTATAAAGATGAAGTGCGACCACATATGCCATCTATAATTGAGTTCTCAGATATACTATTTCTAAATCGCAGAGGCAAACAGTTAACACGTGCTATGATATTTACATTGGTAAAGCAGCTTGCTGAAAAATCAGGTATTCAGAAAAACATTTCGCCACACACATTTAGACATTCGTTTGCAACGCATCTTCTTGAAAATGGTGCTGATCTGCGATCCATTCAGCTTATGCTTGGTCATGAAAGTATCACAACTACAGAAATCTATATGCATGTTGACAAAAGTCACCTAAAACAAGTGATGAACACGTTTCATCCAAGAAAATAAAAAACCCTCAAAATATCATTTGAAGGTTTAATTTTTAGTTTAAAATTTAGTTCTAGTTATTTCGCAATATTTACAGCTCTAGTTTCACGTATTACCGTAACTTTAACTTGACCTGGGTAAGTCATGTCGGTTTGAATTTTCTGTGATATTTCAAACGACAAGTTTGAAGCTTTATCATCACTTACTTTTTCACTTTCAACAATTACACGTAGCTCACGTCCTGCCTGAATAGCATAAGCTTTCTTAACACCACTAAAACCAAAGGCAATATCCTCAAGATCCTTTAATCTCTGTATATAGCTATCTAGTACTTGACGTCTTGCTCCTGGTCTCGCTCCAGAAATAGCATCGCAGACCTGAATTACCGGAGATAATAACGATTTCATTTCTATTTCATCATGATGCGCACCAATGGCATTACAAACTTCTGGTTTCTCTCCATATTTTTCTGCCCATTGCATTCCTAAAATTGCATGTGGTGTTTCCATATCTGCCTCAGCATCCGGAACTTTACCAATATCATGAAGTAATCCTGCACGCTTAGCTAGTTTTGGATTCAAACCTAATTCTGCTGCCATGACACCACAAAGTTTTGCAACTTCTCGTGAGTGCTGTAATAAATTTTGTCCATATGACGAACGGTATTTCATTCGACCTACAGTTTTAATTAATTCGGGATGCAATCCGTGAATACCCAAATCAATTACAGTACGTTTACCCACTTCTATAATTTCTTGTTCAATCTGTTTTTGAGTTTTCTTTACAACTTCCTCAATACGTGCTGGATGAATTCTGCCATCAGTAACCAATTTATGCAATGATAAACGCGCTATTTCACGTCTTACAGAATCAAAACAAGATAATATTATAGCTTCTGGAGTATCGTCAACAATGATTTCTACTCCTGTTGCTGCTTCAATAGCACGAATATTTCGACCTTCTCTACCAATAATTCGGCCTTTCACATCATCAGATTCAATATTAAAGACAGACACACAGTTATCCACTGCTTCTTCAGTACCAATACGTTGTATCGTATTAATTATTACCTTTTTTGCTTCTTGTTGCGCTGTTAATTTAGCTTCTTCTAACTTATCTCTAACATAGGCCATTGCATCATTTTTGGCTTCACCTTTTAATGATTCTACTAATTGCTCTTTGGCATCATCTGCAGATAAACCAGAGATTACTTCTAGCTGCTGTACTTGACTTTTATGTAACTTATCAAGTTCATCCTTACGTTTTTCAAGGTGTTCTAGACGGTAATTATAGTCTTTAAGCTTGCTTTCAATGTCTAAGTTTAATTTCTTATTCTTATTTAACTCAGAAGATATTTGAGATTCCTTATCTCGTGTACGTTTTTCAGCTTCAGCCATTTTCTTGTCACGAGACAAAATCACCTTTTCATGTTCAGATTTTAATTCAATAAATTTCTCTTTTGCTTGAAGAATTTTGTCTTTTTTAAGTGATTCTCCATCATGCTTTGCTTCCTTGAGAATTGAAGCTGCATCTTTTTTTGCACCTTTTATAAGTTTTGAAGCGTTATTTTTTTCTAACGATTTAGCAATAAAAAATCCAATTGCTAAACTTACTATTACCGCTACTAAAATTATTATAATTGTGTTTATTTCCATATTAATTAAGTTAGTTTTAAAAAAAAAAGCCTACACTAATTTTGGTTTTGTATAAACTCCTTAAAAACAAGTTTAGGGCTAACAAGCTGATCAAGGATCTGCCCAAGATCTTGAGATGAACTCAATTTCTAGCAGCTTGCTTTTACAACTTCAACTCACCCTTTTTAAAGAATTATCGTTGAGTTTATCAAAAATCAATTAGTGTAGGCAGTAACCTTATTTATGTTAAAGAACTAAGCACTTAAATGTGCTTTTAGAAGTTGATTCATGGCTTTTAACCGTTCTTCAACATCTTCATTTAAATTATCTTTATCTATTGCCGTCTGTTCGTTTTGAGATGCAAATTGTAAAGCACACATGGCCAATACATCTTGTTTATCTCTAACAGAATAGCTTTGCTCAAATTGTTTAATCATAGCATCAATCTTCAAAGCCGCTTTACGCAATCCTTCCTCTTGACTAGGTTCTATAGTTAAAGGATATACACGGTTTGCTATAGATAATTTTATTTTTAGCTTGTCTGACATTAATACTTTGATATTACTCTGATAATTGAGAAATACAATGATCTATATCTCTAATTAATGCATTTATTTTGAGCTTTGTTTCTTTTTTACTCTCATCACTGCCTAATATTGAATTTGCAATTTTGAGTGTTTCATATTTCTCTTCCCAAGAATTTATTAATTCTTTTTGATCCGAAATTTTATTTTGAGTTTGGCTTAATTCCTCAATCAATTTAGCGTTAGCTTGCTTTAAAACCTCCGTTTTATGCAAAACTTTGCTAATTCTATTCTCTAAGGAATCTACAATAGACTCAAAATTACCCATTTAAAAAATTCAATACTAATTACACAAAGTTAATATACCAAAGTTTAAATAACAATTGTTTTTACTTATAATTTTAAAATAACTAGGACGTTTACCAATTTACATATTAAAGTAGAGTAAGTGCTCGTTATTTTTGCAAGTTACTTTCAAATATTTATTTTAGCATTAATTACTATCACATGCGAAAACCCCTATATATAATCTGTCTTCTTATCCTACAAAATACGTTAGGTCAAAGCCCCTACCCCCAGGATTACTTCAATAACCCTTTAGATGTTCCGCTAATTCTTGCTGGCACATTTGCAGAGTTGAGATCCAATCATTTTCATTCAGGGCTCGATATTAAAACACAACAGCGTGAAGGCCTCAAAGTTTATGCTAGTGCACATGGCTATGTCAGTAGAATCAAAATTTCAACTTTTGGTTATGGAAAAGCCCTTTATATTACCCACCCTAATGGATATACTACAGTTTATGCGCATTTACAAAAATTCTCGCCTAAGATTGAAGCTTATATAAAAAAACATCAGTATGCAAAAGAATCTTTCGAAATTGAATTGTTCCCGAAAATTGAAGATTTACTTATCGAATCTCATGAAATAGTTGCATTTAGCGGCAACACAGGCGGTTCCGCTGGACCTCATTTACATTATGAAATAAGAGACAAGCAAGAACGCCCTATTAACCCAATGTTATTTGGCATTGATATAAAAGATAGTAGGAGTCCAAGACTGTTGAACGTTTTTGTATATCCTATTTCAGATGACGCACATGTTAACCAATCAAAAGAACGTCAAGAATTAAGAATTACTAAAAATAATACTGGCGATTACGTGGTTGAAAACATAAATGCATATGGTAAAATTGGATTTGGAATAGTTACATATGACCAATTAGATGGTGCGCATAATAAAAATGGAGTAAGCAATCTTCAAACTTTTTATAACGGGACAAAAAAGCTAGAAATTGATTTCAAACGCTTTTCGTTTTCAGAGACAAAGCATTTAAATCGTTTAATTGATTATGGGTATTATAAAAGTAAAAAAACTAGGATTCAAAAATTATTTATTGAACCCAATAACCCTTTGAGTATATACAAAGAGCAAGATGCCAATGGCTACCTGTTTATTGAAGATAATACTGCATCTGTTTACAAAATAAAAATTAACGATTATAAAAACAATGCAATTTGGCTTACTGTAAATATAAATGGAGAAGTAAAAGACTCCTTAAAGCCTAAGAAAATAAAAAAAACGGAATATTTTGTTTATGCCGATCAAGCTGCTACTTTAGAGGAAAATAATGTTTCTGTTCAAATTTCTAAAAACACCTTTTATGACAATTTATACTTAGATTTTAGTGTGATGAATGACACATTAAAATTAGGCGAGGATTTAATTCCTCTACAAAAAAATATGTCAATAAATTTTGATGTCAATAACTATAGAGAGGAAGACAAACGTCAAC
>JAGSHF010000093.1 GCA_023954685.1 Flavobacteriaceae bacterium
AATGCTGATGTTATTTTAAAAATAAATGATTTCGAATCTTTTAAAAATGACGTGAGTCATAATAGTACCTGGTCGAAGTTAGAAACGAGTTCTTATGGCACAGCATAAAACAATCAGCTCTTAGGTTTAGATCAAATCAAAACAAACTCAGAAGTTTTACTTTGTATTTCTTCGGCGAACGATTCTTTAAATTATACGATAATCACAAAACATCATGATAGCCTAATTGACAATTCAGCTAAAAACCTGCCACACTTCAAAATCATCGATAGTATTTTTATAGGTTCAAATTCTAAAGCGGCCTTAAACACCATCAACAGACATGTCTCTGATAATTTCAGTCTTTTTGAACGCATTTCAAATCAAAGTCCAACCGTTTCCATTTATATAAAAGAAAAGCCTATTCAACAATTAAGTGACGCCATGTTTTCAAGTATCGAAAACAAATTAGCAAGTGCTCTCGTTCTTGATGCAGCGATATCACAAAATGATTTGGCTTTAAATGGCATTGCCGTTTTAAGTGATACCGACCCGGAATTATTAGCAGTCTTCAAGAATACCATTCCCCAGGAGACTAGAACACAGTTCATAGCACCACGAAACAGTATTGGTTTCAAAAGTTTTTCTTTTGATAATTTCGAATATTTTCATTCCAATCTCAAAGCTTTTCAAAAACAACCCATTGATTCATTAGTCGATATTCATTGGTTAGAAACCATAAATGAAGTTGGTGAAATATATTTCAAAAGCGACACAATTGTAGTTTTGAATTCCATTGATGGCTTTAGCACAAAAGAGGCTTTATATCAACATCAAAATATAGCATCTACATATAGAGAAATTGATATACTTGAGTTTAATTCGCCAAATCAATTACATCTGGTTTTTAGACCATTATTGACAGCGCAACAATTTTCTTATTACGCCATAATTGAAGATCACATTCTCTTTGCAAAAAGCGAAATTCTATTAAAAAATGTGATATCCAATTTTCAAAATGGCGCCACTATTGGGAATGAGACAGCTTATAAACATACTACCAAAGTGTTAAGTGATGAATCCTCATTACTCTTTATTAATAAATCTAATGCTTATAAGACTTTAATTACCTCTTTGTTTTACGCCAGCACTAATGCGGCTAACTTAAATGATCACACTTATGCAGCAACTCAATTTATACAGGACAACGATTATATTCACCTTAATACAAGCATAAGAAAAAACGTTTCAACAGCTCAGCGAAATACGATAACAGAAATTTTTAACACGCCTTTAGATGCAGAAGTCTTAATGCCGCCACAATTTGTATCCAATCATCGAACAAAACAAAAAGAAGTTATTGTTCAAGATGTAAACAACACCTTATATCTAATTTCTAATCAAGGCAAAATTTTATGGAAAAAACGTCTCCTTGGCAATATTTTAGGAACTATTCAACAAGTAGATTTATACAAAAATGGCAGACTTCAGCTTGCATTCGCAACGCCTAAACGGGTTTACATTCTTGATAGAAATGGTAATGAAGTCTCTCCATTTCCTCTAAAATTTAATCATGATATTACGCAACCACTTTCTGTTTTTGACTATGACAATAAAAGAAATTATAGATTTTTAGTCACGCAAGGTTCACAGTTATTGATGTATAATAGCAAAGCCCAACTCGTAAAAGGTTTTGATTATAGTAGTAATACTTATCCCATTAGCACTACACCTAAACATTTTCGCATTCAAAACAAAGATTATATTGTATTTGCTGTTGGAAATGAACTAAAGATATTAAACAGAAAAGGAGATGTTAGGATCAAAGTAAATGAACCCATTTCTTTTTCAGGTAATGAAATTCACTTGTATAAAAATTTATTCACAACCACATCTACAGACGGTGAACTCGTGCAAGTTAATCCCGAAGGTATCGTTAGCAAGCAAAACTTACTATTAAGCAAAAATCACCAAATTACGGCATCTAGCAAAACACTGGTTAGTCTTTCTGAAAACAAATTTACTATTAAGCACAATAATTTTGAGCTCGATTTTGGACACTATAGTGAGCCTTCTATTTTTTACATTAATGATAAGATTTATGTTTCAATTACAGACTTACAAGCGCATAAAATATATCTATTTGATAGTAATGCAAAACTTCAAAATAACTTTCCTGTTTATGGTAGTTCTAAAATTTATCTTGACAATATAGATACAGATTCTAATTTAGAATTTGTGACGGTTGGTGAAAATAATTCTATTATTCTGTATCAAAAAAATTAATTCAACTTTTTGATTTTTAAGTGTTTATTTTTTTTAAATTTGAACATCTCCCTAAGATAACAAATACAAATCTTTAATTTACCCAAATTACAGAACCTAACAGATCTTTTGTTGGTATAACCAATTAAATCTGTTCAATGAGAAAATTCACACTTTCTAAATGCGCTTCGAAGCGCTTTGTTAGTCTTTTATTGATTATTCCATTTTTGGTTGCTACCGGTAACGAACAAACCAAAAAATTAATGCATCTCATAAACAATATTTGTGTTGCTAGTATTGATTTTTCTATGATCAAATCTTTCGATTTATATCAAAACGATTATAAGACTGTTAGTAATGCTAAGGGACTAATACTATTAGCTGACACTTTAGCCGTAAATAAAAAATTCAAAATAGACATGTAAGATTTATTAAAATTTAACGATAACCAAATCGAGAAGTCCCTTTATCAATAGCGCCAAGGTATTTATGCCTTGGCGCTTTATTTAAAATCCCTAACTTAGATAGCTAATTAAGCTAACTAATGGAATTTACATCTAACCCAATATATGTCCTAACCGTATTATGTCTAATGGTGATTTTAGCAGTTTATGCTAGTAAAACTAAATATGGAAAACAATTTGGCGCAGCGCTATTGATCATATTATTTACGGCGGTCATTGCTAATTTTAAATTGATCCCTTCGGCTTCCAATAGCATTCCTTTATACAGTGTTATTTTCAAATATATTGCCCCAATCTCAATTTTTTACTTATTACTCAATGTCAATTTAGCCTCTATCAAGCGGGCTGGTTTGCCCATGATAGGCTTATTTATTATTGGTTCCATAGCAACCACCTTAGGCATCCTCATTTCATGGTTTATTTTGTCACCGGAAAATGTATTAGGAGAAGATGGAAAAGTAATTGCTGGCATGCTCACAGGCACCTACACTGGAGGTAGTGTTAATTTTAATGCTATTGCATTAGCATATGACTTTCAAGAAAAAGGGACATTATATGCAGGAACAATTGCTGTAGATAACGTAATTACCACACTTTGGATTATTGCAACCTTAGCATTTCCTGTAGTGCTAAGACGTTTTTGGAAAGATAAAATCAACATAAAACCGAATGCATCTGCCGTTAACGACGTACAACCAGAAAATGAAAATATTGATTTAATTTCCTTTATGTGGTTACTCTTCTTAGGTATTACTGCTTATTATGTGTCTGATATCATCAAAGAAGTCGTGCCACAAATCCCAGCTATTCTCACATTATCCACCATTGGTATTTTATTAGCACAATTCAAATTTGTTGCCAATTTAAAAGGCAGTCATAATTTAGGTTTGTATTTGGTGTTCATATTCCTCGCCGTAATAGGAGCTTATTGCGAACTTAGTGCCGTGTCTGAACTCAAAGATATTGGTATAACCTTATTCCTTTTTGCAGGATTTTCAGTGTTACTGCACGGCATTATCGTAATCCTGATTGGCGGATTAATATATCGTGATTGGGAAATGATTGCTATTGTAAGTCAAGCTAATGTTGGTGGGGGCACAACCGCTATTGCACTTGCAGAGTCATTTAACCGCAAAGAGTTAATACTTCCAGCAATTTTAGTTGGAACTCTGGGTACCGCCTTAGGTACTTTTTTAGGTTTTTTCGTGATTTATCTTTTATAAAAATAAAAACAATCTTAGGTTACATCATGAATAGCGTTTGAAAAGAAACGCTGTTATCATTCTTAGTAGATCTCAATTTCATTTATTCTATAGTTACCTCTAAATTTAGTAGTATTGCAATTCTAAATTTTGGTCATGATAAAACGTAATAAAGCTAACATTTCAAAATTCATTATTCATAAAGTTGGGAACAAATTTAACGATACTAAAAACGCCTTTTCTGAGCAACTAGTTGACTTTGATGAACCCAGCTATGATTTGATGCTACCATTTCTTTTACGTCCGTTTGGAAGTGTGGTACAAAGCTACCGGTTTAACCACCATGCCAATATTAGTTTGAATGAAATTAACAGCTACGCATCACAAGTTTTCAAAGATGATGAGGCTTTTCTAGAAGTTTCAAAACACATTGTAACACATTTGTTTGAACAATCCAATTCTGCTCAAATAAAGACCGGCGATGTGCTTGTAGCTTATTTTGATGGTATTGAATTTGACGGCATCATTACGGATGCTATTGGAATATTTAAAATTGAAAATAAAACCAATTTCTTCCAAACCTATCTTGAAAACAAAAGCTATGATGTTATTGTACAAAAAGGTATTAGTGCGAAAAAACTGGATAAAGGTTGTTTAATTCTCAATCAAAGTGATACCGAAGGTCCTATTGTATTAAGTGCTGATCAAAATAATTACGACGCTCAATATTGGACCAATCATTTCCTAAATATTAAGTTTGCCGATGATGCCAACCAGCATACTCAAAACTACCTAGAACTTTGTAAAGAGTTTTCTTCTGAAGTCATCAAACCCAGTTATGGGATGCAGGAACAAAATGCCTTTTTAGCTAAAACTGTTGATTATTTTAAGGAAAATGAAATTGTAAATGTTGACCGTTTTAAAGCGGATGTTTTTGAAGAAGAGAAGCACAAATCCTTATTTGATGACTATAAAAAAGAATTTGAAGGCGATCAAAATATTTTAATTAGAAATCAGTTTGACGTTGCTGACGCTGTTGTGAAAAAACAAAAACAAAAATTTAAAAGTGAAATTAAACTAGATACCAACATCCAAATTAAATTGGATATTGATGCACCAGATGCCTCAACAGAATATCTAGAGCGTGGTTATGATGATGAAAAGAAAATGCACTATTATAAAGTGTATTTTAATGCTGAAGCTTAACACTCTTTTTTATTTGCTACTTTAGTTCCATAACTAAATAACAAATGAAAAATTTATTTTCCATTATCATAGCATTAACTATAAATCAACTTACGGCACAAACACCTCAGCAAGCTTATTTTGAGTGGACAGCATTGCCTTTTAGCAAAGTTGAACTTGATCAACGTAGATCAAATTTACTTTTAGAATTAACGGCTAAAAACATAAAAGGACTCGTATTAATTCCTGCTAAGGATGGTTTTTCATTTGGCGAAACGTTTAGACAATTAGATGACTTTTATTATTTCACGGGATTAGAATTACCTAATGCTATTTTAGCTATTGAAGTCCCTTCTGGAAACACCACCGTTTTTACGCCAGAAATGGACCAGCGTTTTCATAGTGCTTCAAGGCCAAATGACTTCCCAGGAAGACCACTGCTAAATGATCTAGCCATTAATACTCAAACTGGACTTGTTTTAAAAAACATCACTCAGTTTACCTCATATATGAATTCTAAATCTGGACATACCATAATTATCAATAATGGTAGAGAAGGTGACATTCGTTTTGCCAATGAGGATTATATTGCAACCCACTCACCCGTACAAGTTTTAATGAAAGCTTTACAAAGCAAACATGACACATCAAATTTTAAAAACGGATACTCGGCCATAGCGAATGTAAGAATGATAAAATCTGAAGCTGAAATTACCATTATGAAAAAAGCGGCTCAAATTACTGTTGAAAGTATTATTGAAGCGGCTAAAAGCATAAAATCAGGTGTTGACGAACGCTATCTCGAAGGGGTTTTAGAAGGCCATTACAAAAAGTTAGGCGCACAGCGTTTGGCTTTTGGTTCTATTATTAAATCTGGGCCGAATTCATTATGGCCATGGCGTATTTTAGCCACGCATTATAACAGAAGAAATCGGGAAATGATGCCTGGTGATTTGGTGATTTTTGATGTGGGTTGTGAGTACAATAATTACGTTAGCGATATTGGCAGAACCTTTCCTGTTTCTGGAAAATTTACAGCACGACAAAAAGAAATATTAACGATGGAAGTTGGTGTTGCTGACCAAATCATTGACTACATAAAACCTGGCATCACCTTTAAAGATATTAGGAATTTAACGAATAAAATTATCCCTAAAGATGCCAAACCATACATGCAAGTAGGCTTATTTTTTGGTCATCATTTGGGCCTCTCTACCGGAGATCCAGATTTGCCAGATGCATTATTAAAACCAGGAATGATTTTCACGGTTGAGCCTTGGTACTATAATCATGATGAACAAATTTCAGTATTTACTGAAGATGTTATTCTTATAACAAAAGATGGGTGCGAAGTTTTGAGTAAAAATTTACCTCGCACACCAGATGCCCTAGAACAATTAATGCAACAATAAAATTTAATTTGTTGCGTTTTTTTACGCAACCAAGAACCTATCTTTGCATCTTATAATAAACCAATATCTATGAAGTTCTTAAAGCACACGGCTATAATCTTATTCTGTTTTCTAGTAGCCTGTGATAACGAACCCATAGACACTTCCATTTTAGAACAAGGAGAAACTGAAGAAACCGAAGAAGGTAATGAACAGGAAGAAAACACATTTATAGATGAAGAAGGTAATGTCTTTTACACAGGCGCATCATGTGAAATGGGGTCTCCAGATTTTGGCGTTGGTTTAAACGTTCTTGAAGACTTAGAAATAGCTAATGACTTGCCTGTAGAATTTGATTTGTCTGAATTTCTTCCTCCCGTAAGAAGTCAAGGTAAAATGGGTTCTTGCACGTCTTGGGCCATCAGTTATTATATGAAATCCATGCAGGAAAATATTGAAGGTGACGAGCTTCATATACTAAGTCCAGCATACACTTACAATCAAATTTCACAAGGCCTATGCGGTGGAACGGGACTAGCTTCAACTTTGGATATTTTAGTAGAACAAGGCGTATCTAGTTGGGCCGCATTTCCATATTCAGACTCTGATTGTACAACACAGCCGGATGATACTATTAAAGAAAGTGCAGCAGAAAATAAAATTTCCGATTATAAAAGTTTGAGTGGTGAAAATATGGTAGCAGAAATGAAGACATTGCTCACCCAGCAAACGTCTATTATTTTATCCACTACAATAAGCAAACAATTCGGAAGATTGGACAGCACAGGCCAAGCAGCTTACCGAGAACACAATGTAGATTATTCAGAAACGGGGTGCCATGCATTACTTGTTGTTGGCTATGATGATTTGCAAAACGCATTTAAAGTGGTTAACTCTTGGGGTACAGACTGGGGGAACGGCGGTTTTGTATGGATAGATTACAAAGCATTTGATAACGTAACAGACGAAAGTGCAGCATTCAGAGTTATCAACGCCGCATACGTAGCCTATGACATTGAAGACTAACGATCCTTACCTCCTTTTTTACGTTTTTTAGAATAAATAACAATGAAAAGTACAGCCGCCAAGGCTACCCATATGCCTGACTTCATAGCAATGCTGTTTTATCTTGTATTTCAGCATCAAAAAGCTGTGTAAAATGCTTTAATAATTTGCTTTTAACATCTGCTACATCAACTTCCGTTTGCCCCAATTCTACATGTAATGAAGTCACGGCTTTCCCTCTAATACCACAAGGTATCATCAAATCAAAATAACCCAAATTAGCATTGACATTTAGTGCAAAACCATGCATGGTTACCCAACGACTTGCGCGTACACCCATAGCACAAATTTTGCGTGCAAATGGCGTGCCTACATCCAGCCATACCCCTGTTTCTCCAGGGCTTCGTTCCGCCTTTAAGCCATATTCATCTAAAGTTAGAATGATCATTTCTTCAAGAAAACGAAGGTATTTATGAATGTCTGTAAAGAAGTTGTCCAAATCCAAAATTGGATAACCTACAATTTGACCTGGGCCATGATACGTTATATCACCTCCTCTATTTACTTTATAAAAAGTAGCGCCTTTTTCTGCTAATTGTGCTTCATCAACAAGTAAATTACTCATATCGCCACTTTTACCTAAAGTGTAAACATGTGGATGCTCAACAAATAAAAAATGATTAGGAGTTATTAACCCAGCATTTTCACGCCTGTTTTTTATTTTAGTATCTACAATACTTTTAAACAAAAGTTCTTGATAATCCCAAGTTTCCTTATAATCTTTATTACCTAAATCTTGTAAGCTAACAATCTTATTCATAGGTTACAAAATTACGATTTATTTAAAATATAAATCAAGAATAAACAAACTGAATTATGCCAACCTATCATTGAACAATAAAGACTTAACGCTCGGGGTTATTTAGGATAACTAACGCCGCAATAACACCTGGTACCCAGCCGCAAAGCCAGAGTAAAAAAACAATAAGAACAGAACCGCAACCTTTCCCAATTACAGATAACGGCGGAAAAAAAATGGCTAGTAAAACTCTCCAAAAACTCATAGTGATTTGATTTTAATTGATGACTACTTATTGGACGTAAATTGATGTCTTTTGTTACAATATAATTGTCAAATTTCAACAATTTAAACACAAATAAAACGTTATTTTTCGAAATAATGACTTCTTACTGAAAGTGCTTCGTCAAGTGAGAAAAAATCGTAAATCATTAATCGTAAATCGTAAATCAAATGATTATCTTTGTGCGATTAAATTTCAGAAGTAAACATGGCACAATTATCAGAGCAAGAACTTGTACGAAGAGAAAAATTAGAAAAATTACGCGCGTTAGGTATCAATCCTTATCCTGCAGATCAATATCACGTTAATAATATTTCAACGGAGATAAAGTCTAACTTTACAGAAGGTAAAAAGGTGATAATTGCAGGCCGATTAATGTCACGTCGAATTCAAGGGAAAGCTTCATTTGCCGAGTTACAAGATAGTCAAGGCAGAATACAAGTATATTTTAATCGTGATGAAATTTGTACTGGAGAAGATAAGACACTGTATAATGAGGTGTACAAAAAATTATTAGACATTGGTGATTTTATTGGTATTGAAGGTGAATTATTTACCACGCAAGTAGGTGAAAAAACCGTTATGGTTAAACATTTTTCTCTATTGAGTAAAGCATTAAGACCATTACCTCTGCCAAAAACTGATGCCGAAGGCAATACCTTTGATGAATTTAATGACCCAGAAATGCGTTACAGACAACGCTATGCAGATTTGGTAGTGAACCCTAAAGTTAAAGAAGTTTTTATTAAGCGTACTAAGCTTTTTACGGCCATGCGTACTTTTTTTAATAAAAGCGGTTATTTTGAAGTAGAAACTCCAATCCTTCAATCCATACCTGGAGGTGCTGCAGCAAGACCATTTCAAACACATCACAATTCTTTAGACATTCCTATGTATATGAGAATTGCCTGCGAGTTGTATTTGAAAAAATTAATTGTTGGCGGATTTGATGGGGTTTATGAATTTGCAAAAACCTTTAGAAATGAAGGCATGGATCGAACTCATAATCCGGAGTTCACCATGATGGAAATTTATGTCGCTTACAAAGATTACAATTGGATGATGGATTTCACTGAAGAGTTATTAGAATTCTGTGCTACGGAAGTAAACGGAAGTTCAAAAACTACTTTTGGAGAACACGAAATAGAGTTTAAAGCGCCTTATGCAAGAGTGACGATGGCTGATTCTATTAAGCATTTTACGGGGTTTGATATTTCAAATAAATCAGAACATGAAATAAGAGAAGCTGCAAAAAACATGGGTATTGAGGTAGATGACACCATGGGTAAAGGAAAATTAATTGATGAAATTTTTGGTGAAAAATGTGAAGCCAATTACATACAACCAACCTTTATTACAGACTATCCAAAAGAGATGAGTCCTTTAACAAAAGTGCACCGCTCTAACCCTGATCTAACTGAGCGTTTTGAATTAATTATTTGCGGTAAAGAATTGGCTAATGCATATTCTGAGTTAAATGATCCTATTGATCAAAGAGCACGTTTTGAAGATCAAGTAAAACTAGCAGGCCGCGGTGATGACGAAGCAACAGAGTTTATAGATCAAGATTTTTTAAGAGCTTTAGAATATGGTATGCCACCAACGTCTGGAATGGGAATTGGTATGGATCGCTTCATTATGTTTTTAACTGATAATGCATCTATTCAAGAAGTATTATTCTTCCCTCAAATGAGACCAGAAAAGAAAGCAGTTGAAATGAGTGATAATGAAAAAGCTATTTTTGAGATTCTAAAAACTCAAAAAAGCATGAACCTAAATGACCTTAAAGTACAATCTGGTTTAAGTAATAAAGGTTGGGACAAAGGCATTAAAGGCTTAGCTAAACATGGTCTTACTAAGATTACTAAAACAGACGATGCCTTGATTGTTGAGTTACAAGATTAAAAATAAAATCATATAATATTAACGAAGGATTTACTTAACTGTAAATCCTTTTTTAATTGCATATGCTAATGGGCACTATCGCATATGCAGTGATTTTTAATCACATCATAAGAATTCATTAAAGCGTTTCTGTTGTGGACGTCCTTAAAGAGTTTATGATCACAATTTTTAAGATACATATCATGTGTTTCTCTTGTAAAACTTGATTGGAACTTAAAACTAATTCTTTATTAGTGTTACCAAAAAAAAAAACCAGTAATTAATTTAATTACTGGTTTTAATTTCCTGTTGAAATGTTTTTTAGTTGTTAACTGCAACGCTCGTACTATTTTTTGACATGTCTAAATAAGGATTGAAACCGCAAGGTAAATATGCTTCAATATTAAAACCTAAGTCTACCTCTTCTTCTATTTCTATAAGCTCAATAGTACTCCAGTCCAAGTCGTTCTTGCCTTTTAATGCATTAAAGTTTTCTGGCAGATACTTTGATGTATCAAAACCTAAGTCTATCTCTTCTTCAATTTCTATGAGTTCAATAGTACTCCAGTCTAAATCGTTCTTACCTTCTAAAGCGTTAAAATTTTTAGGAAGATAAATTGAAGTATCAACGTCTAAGTTCACTTCTTCTACTAATTCAATAACTTCTATGTCAGTAATATCTAGATCTTCAGTGTTTAAGTCTTCATTAGCAAAAAGGGCTTTTTCTAATTCAAATTCATCTACACCTATACTATTACTTAAGGTGTCTAGTTCTGCATTAATCTTAGCGGTAGCATTTACTGTAAATAATACACTAAGTAAAAAAGTTAATAGATACTTGCTATAACTTTTTATTTCGTTTTGTTTTGATTGAGTTGTTTTCATTATTTCTATGATTTTTGATTTGATTGATACTTAATAGACGACAATATTTCATTATTGTTACAGTACTATGCATTACATATTAGTATTTTAACATACTTTAACATTTAGCGCTCTTTTATTGGCGACTGTATTAAAGGGTATTCAATTCCGTAACAGAAATAAAGAGTTCCTAAACATTTAAGGATTTAGCCAATCATGGTGATATAAAGGTGACCAAAATCGATAATGATTTAATAGTAAAGCTTCAAGACTACATATTTTAAAATTTGTCCTATATAAAGGAATCCATAGACGACTCCTGTATATCGTTTTTAATTTTATTAACTTGTAATTCTAAACCAACACCAAAAAATGAAAAAACTCTTTCAAATTTCGTTAGCCCTCTTAATTTGCTCATGTACTACCGAATCAAAAGTTAATTTTTCAGGAGATCTAGAAATAGGTATTGAAAAAGAAAGCACTCTAAAACAAGAAACTGCAGAATCTTATCAAATCCAAGTTGATTCTAATGCTTTCATTACTGGTTATGTCAATCAAAAAACCGTCGATGTTGTCGTTAAATTATTTAATGAAGACGATGAAGAAATCGGAAATATTGATAGTCCCGCTAGAGGTTTAGAGCATTTTTCGTTCACTATTGATAAAACTAAAAATTACAGAATTGAAGTTGAGCCCTTTAAAGAAGAGTCTGGAGATTACTCCATAAAAATTAACGCCGTAGAAGCTAGAGCCAACTGAAGACAACACCTTCTCAGGTGATATATTTTTTATGAGTGAGGTTGCATTTAAAAAAGATGAAAACGGAAGTATTA
>JAGSHF010000116.1 GCA_023954685.1 Flavobacteriaceae bacterium
AATTTTTCAGGAGATCTAGAAATAGGTATTGAAAAAGAAAGCACTCTAAAACAAGAAACTGCAGAATCTTATCAAATCCAAGTTGATTCTAATGCTTTCATTACTGGTTATGTCAATCAAAAAACCGTTGATGTTGTCGTTAAATTATTTAATGAAGACGATGAAGAAATCGGAAATATTGATAGCCCCGCTAGAGGTTTAGAGCATTTTTCGTTCACTATTGATAAAACTGGAAATTACAGAATTGAAGTTGAGCCCTTTAAAGAAGAGTCTGGAGATTACTCCATAAAAATTAACGCCGTAGAAGCTATAGCAACTGAACCTTCTCAACGGGTAGATCAACTACTCTCTTATTATTCAGGAAACGAACCAGGTGCGGTTGTTGGGGTTTTCAAGGATGGTAAATTGACGTTTTCTAAGGCTTATGGAAAAGCAAATTTGACGCATGATTTAGATTTTGATTTAAATATGCCAACCAATATTGGTTCAGTTTCTAAACAATTTACAACATTTGCTATTCTATTATTAGAAAAGCAAGACTTATTATCTACCGAAGATGATATAAGAAAACACATTCCTGAATTTCCAGAATTTGACGAGGTCATAAAAGTCAAAAACCTAATGAACCATACTAATGGGCTTCGTGAGGTTTATAATTTAATGCCTATTACGGGATGGAATGGAGAAGATAAACTATTAAGAGATGAAGTTCTTAATATGTTAAACAGACAAACCAAATTACAAGTAGGTCCTGGCGAAGAGTTTAACTATAACAATTCAGCATTTATACTACTTGCCGATCTTGTAGAACGAAAAACAGACATGGACTTCCCTACTTGGATGAAAGAAAATGTTTTTGATCCCCTTGGAATGAGTGATACCCGTGTACGTCGCAATCCTAGTGAAATTATTCCTAGAGCCACGCAAGGCTATATTCAAGATGAACATGGGCTCGTTGAAGCTGGTGATTTACATGCGGCTTATGGCGCAGGAGGCATTTATACAACACCGAATGATTTAGCAAAATGGCTAAACAATTTTGACACAAAAACCCTTGGAGGAGAGGCCTTATTAAACAAATTAGTAACACCAGAAATCCTCAAGAATGGTGACACTTTAGATTACGCCTTTGGAATAGGAATTGGAGAGCATAACGGACTCAAAAGATACGCGCATACTGGAGCCGATATTGCCCATCGTGCAGCCATGTATTATTATCCTGAAATAAAAGCTGGTGTAATAGCATTAAGTAATAATGGTTCATTTGGTGCTGGAGGAATTGCATCTGATATTGCCGAAATTTATTTTAAAGATCATTTTACTGAAGACGAAACTGAAGCAGAAACACCATCCGAAGAAGCTGCATCATTTACAGTTTCAGAAGATTTACTAAAAAATTACGTAGGTAAATACAAAGCAGCGTCTATTGGGTTAATCATAGAATATAAACTAGAAGAAGGTCAATTAATAGCGTATCCCGTTGGACAATCATCATTAAAACTTATACCAACATCTGAACATGTATTTAAATACGAGACCATTGACGCCACGGTAACATTTAACTTAGATAGTGAAGACATAAGTAACACAGCAGTTCACGTGCAAGGTGGAAGTGATTTTGAATTGGTTAGAATTCCAGATTTCGATCCTTCATTAGAAGAACTTGAAATGTATACTGGAAAATTTTACTGCGATGAATTAGAAACATTTTACACCCTAAAAATAAAAGACAGTTCTTTAATTGCAGAGCATAGAAATTTAAAAAGTATTAAGCTAGAGCCAACTGAAGACAACACCTTCTCAGGTGATATATTTTTTATGAGTGAGGTTGCATTTAAAAAAGATGAAAACGGAAGTATTAGTGCTTTTACAGTAGGTAATGGGAGAACCAAAGGTATACTTTTTACTAAACAGTAATAGTGTTTTTATCGCGTACAACATTGTATAACTAAGCTAAAAGCTTTGGAAATATTATTATAAAACAAGAAAAATTCATGGATCAATCACCACAAATTAAGAATTCAGCCGGTATGATTATTGCCATCACTTGCCTGTTTTCTTTTGGATATGCTATATTACGATATCATATTGTAGGTCCCATACCTTGGAAAGATTTGCCTTTTTTCACCTTAAACAAGGGGATAGCCTTAAGTGCGTTTATTTTACTCACGCTAAATTTTAGTTTTGGGCCATTAAGCAATCTTGGGTTTAAATTATCTGATGGTTTATTGAATTCTCGTAAAGCATTAGGAATGACGGGGTTCTTATTTGTGCTTATCCATGCATTAATAAGTTTTATGATATTTAAACCTGCGGTTTATGGTAATTTTTTCCATCAAAATGGAACGCTCACATTCATTGCCAACCTAAGTATGTTAGGAGGTATCGTTGCATTTGTTATTCTCTGGGGTTATAATCTCAGTTTTCAAACCCATTTAAGAGAAGACAAGAAATTTATCAAATATATCACATCTAGAAATTTCCTTTTAATAGCAATGCTGTTTAGCCTTATGCATTTGTTTTTTATGGGATATTTGGGTTGGATGACACCATCAAAATGGCAAGGTGGATTACCGCCAATAAGTTTAATTGGATTCATCTTTTTTCTTTTTGGATATATCATTAATATATTAGGAAGAAAATAAATATAAATCCCAACTAGTATAAACGCCATACTTGCTAAAAAGAGCATAAACATCTAAGTGATTAGTACTCCTAATTATTTGGCTACAAAGTCTTTATAATTCTCATAACGGTTAAAAATATCAATAATATAATTATAAGGCTCGTGCCCTCTAACGTAGCCAAATTCTACAGAAGGGTCGTTATAAAATTCGGGTTTGGAGAGTTGTAGCATATAATAATCAACGTTCTTATCCCACATCAACGTATCCTTCTTAAATTTTTTCGCAAGTTTCTGAGCATCTTTTACATGGCCATATCCAGAATTATATGATGCCATAGCAAATTTTATTCTTTGTGTAGAATCGGGAATAACATCCCAATAATCATACATTCTTTTTAGGTAGTTCACACCTGCCTTTACATTTTCTTCTGGGTTACTACTGTTTTTCACCCCTAACTCTAGAGCTGTAGCAGGCATTAATTGCATAAGACCCGTTGCACCCGCCCATGATTGGTTATCTGCCTTAAACATGGACTCTTGAAAAATAAGTGCTTTTAATAAGCGCCAATCCCAACCAATATGACTGGCATTCTGCTTAACTAAACCATCATATTTACTTATTTTACCCGTAACTTCAGTAAAGTATTCACTATTTAACCTACGTTTAAACTGCCTTTGATTTTCAAAATATTTTCTATAAATCACATTATAATCCGGCTTTCGTTTAAGGTCAACGAGATGCTTATTCAATGTTAGTAATAATTCAGGAGATGATTTTCTTACCGCCCAAGCAATTCTTTGAGATAAACTCACCGGTGTCGCCACGTCTATTTCGGGATAATAACTCTTATGTATATTGGCAATGTGTTGATCAATGAAAGCGTATTTTAAAGTTCCTTCCGCAATTTGAGTAATAATATCCTCATCGGTAAGTTCCCCAGGTAATACATTAATATGAATGGTATCTCCTAATTCCCTACTAAGATCTACTAATCTCTGATAGTAAGATGTATTTTTGCGCACCGATACGGTGTCGCTAATTAACTCAATCACATCTGTGATAAGCTGTGCTTTAATGTTATCCAAAGTCATGTTTTGCCATTGACTCGGTTTTTTCTGCACCAAGGTTTGATGTGTAATTAAATATGGGTCCGTGAAGCTTACAGTTTCCTTCCGATCGGAAGTTATGGTATACCCTATTGCTATAATATCGCCATCTCCCCGTTTAAGCATTGGGATAAGTGAATCTACATTTTCAGCTAAAACAATCTCCAAATCCACATTTAAGTTTTCAGCCAACTTGGATAATAATTCATAATCAAACCCCATTGTTTCCCCTCTATATAAAAAATAGCCTGTAGGCGAATACGTCGTAATCGCTTTTAAAACACCTCTACTTTGAATATCCAACAGGTCGAATTCATATTCATGCTCAACTACAGGTTTTACAATCTTTATTTTTGTTTTAGAGTCTTCCTTACAAGAAACCATACAATTGATAGCAAACAAAAAACCCAAAATCAAAATTCTTGAAGACAAAAACCTTTTACAATTCATATTTACAAATGTAACATTGCTTTTAAAAATAATTAATTTTTATCAATCCACCCCGTTTATTCCCATGTTCTATACTAAAAAACAGATAACTATTAGGTTACTAATGACTTACAAATATTACAGACCTCGCCTCTTGCCATTACAACTAAGTCTTTTAATTAAAAGGACTAAAAAATTAAATGATCGTTCAAAAGGCTTTGCAGAAATTTATTGAGATACCCTTAATTATTATAGATTGAATACGCTGCTGTAGTTTTTAAACTCAGCACCGAAGTATTCTCAGATAAAGACTAACCTTATGACAATTATGCCATTTTTTTTAATGGCGCTTAGCAAAAATGCTGAAGTCCTAAAAATTTATATAAAATTACTAAAGTTAAATCTGAGAAATATGAATGCTGAGAACATGATCAAAAAATTAGAAGCAATTAAAGATTAAATGCTCTTAAAATTAAAATCAGAAGCGATAAATACTGGACAATTCTTGCCTTAAAAACAGAACGGATTTCTGCTATAGTCCGTTTTCTTTTACTATTTTAGAAGCTCTTTATTAGAACAGCATTAAAATAAATTTACCTGCCATTAAACAATAAAATATAATTTGACTGCAATTAATAAGAAGATTAGAACTAGTATTAGAATCACTAAAACAATTGACATGACTAAATTATTTAGTCTGCTATTTTGTCTTTTCATAGCTTCAAATATAACGGCACAAGACTCAAACAACCCATCGCCATTTTTCTCAGGAGGCTATTTACCAGGAATAATGGGTGTAAGAGATTATGCTAATCCAGGAACGGATGGGCTATTCATCATAGATTATAATATTTTCCTAAATGCCGACAGTTTTTACGATAGAAACGGGGATGAAACTACGTCAATTGATTTAATTCCAGGTATGGAAGGCAGCATACCTATTGATGTGAATATTTCTGGTTATATCAACAGTTTGATGTTGATTTATGCGTCGCCCAAATTAAAGTTTCTGGGTAATGCACAATATTTATTCATTGCTGCACCAAATTTCACAACTACGAGCACTGGGGTAGGACTAGGACAATTAACCAATGGAAATACAATTGATGGTGGAGCATCAGGGCTTGGAGATATTACTGTTTCTCCATTTATGCTGTCATGGGCCTCAGAAAAGTTTGACATCACAGCCGGATACCTATTTGTTGCCCCTACAGGTAAATATGAAACTGGGGCTGATAATAACGTCGGTATTGGTTATTGGTCTCATATGATTCAAGCGGCAACTTATTATTATACATCACCACAAAAATCCACAGCAATTCTAGTCATGCCTTCTTATGAATGGCACGGTAACCTTAAAGGGGCTAATGTAAAACCTGGGAATCGGTTTATTTTAGAATATGGCATTAGTCAATACCTTTCTGAAAGATTAGAAATAACATTACAGGGAGGTCATGCATGGCAAGTTGGAAAAGATTCCGGATCCGATGTGTATTGGGATACGAACATAAAAGATCAAATGAGTATGGTTGCCGCAGGTGTTGGATATTGGATAAAACCCAATGTTTTTTATGCGAATGCGAAATACAACTTAACTTATGCCAACAAGCAACATTTTAAAACCAATATCTTTCAAATTGAACTTTTAATCGCTACCGATTTTTTAACTAAAAGAGTTAAAGAATAATATATACCTTAAGGATTGGGTCATACATGTTTTACAACCCACAATTACAAGAATTAATAAATAGAAATAACATGAAATCAATACTTAAACTTTTTTGTGCAATTGCATTTATGTCTAATTCTTATGGACAGTCCAACGAGTTCTCGTTGCAAAATTTTTATGAGGACAACTCAAGATTATCTCAACAAGTTGACAAAATTTTCAATACTTTAAATGACACAACGCGTGTAGCACAAATGATTGTGACTTCTGCTGGAGAATTAGGCAAACCGGAGCGCGAAGTTCTTCAATTAGTTAAAGACAATAAAGTTGGAGGTATTGTTTTTTTAAAGGGGACAAAAGAAAAACATAAGCAATTAATTGATCGTTTAAATTCTATTGCTAGCAGTAAGAATCAGGTTCCTTTACTATACTCAATTGATGCAGAACCATCTTTGTTTAATGGCAGGTTACAAGGCACTAAACCCTTAATGAATACGATAGACATAAAAACTACTCAGCAAGCAGATTCAGTTGCTAGAATCATTAATAATGAATTACTTGACATCGGTTTTCGTCAAAATTTTGCTCCTGTTGCAGACATTAGCCCAGGAAACGAGGCCATCAAAAATAGAAGCTTTGGAAATGATAAAGCAAAAGTAATTGCACTTAGTAAACAGTTTATTGCTACCAGTCAAGAACAAGGTGTAGTTGCTACTGCCAAACATTTCCCAGGCCATGGGTTAGTTAAAGGTGATACTCATAAAAAATCCGTTTATATTGATGGGGATTTACAAGAATTAGATGTTTACCCACCACTAATTGAAGCTGGGGTACTGTCTATTATGATGGCACACATTACCATAAGAAATAATGAAAAATACAATACCGATGATCTTCCTGCAAGTTGTTCCAGAAAGATTGTAACCGATTTATTAAAAGGAGAATTAGGGTTTAATGGGCTTGTTATTACAGATGCATTAAACATTATGAAAGCTGTTACTATTATTGATAATGCTCCATTGTTAGCTTCAAAAGCTGGCAATGACATGCTACTAATGCCAAATGATGAATCTCAAACCATCAGTTCAATTCTTAATGAAATGGAAAAAGATTCTGGCTACAAGACACAAGTTTATAAATCCATTAAAAAGATTATTCGTTTAAAATTAACTTTGGGATTGATTGAATCCGCGGAGTAAACACAATGCATAAATTCGCATATAATAATTAGTATAATTTAATGTAACTTCCCCTTTCACTTTACTATTTTCGTTGTAAAATTTATTGACTTCATAAAATCCAATGTATTGGATTGAACGCTCATGATAATGAACAAAAAATAATTGTCCCTTTTAATTTAGTCCACCAAATCTATATCAAATGAAAAATCAGCACCTACTTGTTATATTATTTTTACTTAGCTTAAATGCATTATCACAGAATGCAAGCGTTGAAAAATCAACTTTTGGCATCCAAACTGGTTTTTTAGGGCTGTGGGTACATCATGAAGCCAAACTCACCAATGAGATCGTATTAAGAAGTGAACTAGGTCTTGACACTGGTATTATTGAAAGTAATGCTAATGACACGTCAGGATTGTTTTTGGTGCCCAGTATTACATTGGAGCCCCGTTGGTATTACAATTTGAATAAGCGTATGAAAAAATCCCGAAGAATAGATGGAAATAGCGGAAACTTTATTTCAATAAAAACCACTTATCATCCTGATTGGTTTCTCATATCTAATGAAAATAATATTGAATTCATAAGTGATATTTCAATAATTCCAACGTGGGGAATTAGACGTAATATTGGGTCGCAATTCACCTATGAGACTGGTATAGGTATTGGATATATTCATTATTTCGAAAAAGAAAACGTAGTTTCATCTTATGAAAGTGGTCTTGCTGTTAATTTGCATTTAAGATTGGGGTATAGGTTTTAAATACCAATTTGTATTATTACCGCCTAACGGTTTACCATTATTTCTTTTTTTGTACATTTAAAAATCATTCGTTTGTTTAAAACAAATAGGCTTAATACATGTGGAAATATGTAAAAATAATCTTTGTTATCAAATTAGTTTTTTCAGCTATATTTATAGTTCATGTTTTGTTTTCAACAGGATATTTTAGAACTATAGAAAATCATTTCGATGGTAGCATTGTTAAAAGAATAGAACTTCCTGGGGCCGAAGATATAACGGTTAGCGTTCAAGATAGCTTTGCCGTTATTTCTTCTACACAACGAGGTATTTATCCTTCAATAAATGATGATACTGGAGGGCTTTTTCTAATGGATTTAAAAGATGAAGCGTATAGTTTAACACCATTAACGAAAACCTTTAATAAACCATTTGCACCACATGGCATTTCAATATTAAAAAAGGATAATACGTATCATATTATGGCGATTAGCCATACCTTACAAGGACACAGTATTGAACATTTTAACTTAAAAAACAAAATTTTAACACATCAACAAACTTTAACCGATCCGTTAGTGATTAGTCCTAATGACATTGTCATGATTGATAAAAACCGCTTCTACTTCACCAATGATCATAGTTACCCCGAAGGACTGCGGAGAACTGCAGAAGATTACTTGGGCCTTGAACTTTCAACTATTGTTTACTTTGATGGCGAAAATTATAACGAAGTTGCCAGCGGGATTGCTTACGCCAATGGTATTAATTTTGATGCAAAACGCAATCTTCTTTTTGTTGCATCACCACGAAAATTCTTAATAAAAGTTTATAAAACCAATCCAAACGGCTCCTTGAATTTTATTGAGGACATTGATTGTAACACTGGTGTAGATAACATTGAATTTGATGAATTTGGCAATCTATGGGTAGGTGCGCATCCCAATTTATTAGAATTCGGGGCTTATGCAAAAGGTAAAACCAAATATGCCCCTTCGGAAATTATTAAAATAAACTATAGAGGTACAAATAACTATTCTATAGAAACAATATACTTGGAAGATGGTCAAGAAATGTCAGGCGCTACTGTGGCTGCTCCATTTGGCAACCTCATATTGACAGGCAATGTATTGGATTCTAAATTTCTTATTTTAAATTATGAAAATTGAGTAGCCTTCATCTTACTAATGATAAGAAAAACTAAACTACCTTAAGTTATGAATACATATCGATGGATAATAAATATTAGCATCCTTTTATTTACGGTAGTAATCAACAGTCAATCAAAAGAAAGACCCACACTTGGTGTTGGAAAATTAAGCCAAGAGATAAAAATTGACGGTATTTTGAATGAAAAAGATTGGGAAAACGCGCCTTTGTTAGATAATTTTAAAACCACCATTCCTATTGAAAACGGTACACCTTCATCAAAAACATTTATAAGAGTCATCGCCAATGACAAAACAATAATAATTGGTATTGATTGCAAGGATGCATATCCAAATGAAATTGTAAAATTCTCAAAAATTAGGGACGCAGATGTTTCTAGTGAAGATCATGTTAAAATAGTCATAGACCCTTTTCTTGATGGACAATCTGGTTATATTTTCGCTATTAACGCTTTTGCCGCTAGGTATGATGCACTAGTATCAAATAGAGGTGAATCTGAAAATGAAGATTGGGATACTATTTGGGAAGCTCGAGCATCGATAAATGATGACGGATGGACTGCAGAAATCAGTATTCCTATTCAAAGTTTATATTTTAAACAAGGCTTGGATACCTGGGGGTTCAATGTTGAACGTCGTATACAAAGAAATCTAGAAACCATAAGATGGGCCAATGTAAAGAGAGACCAATGGTTCACGCAAACGAGTAGGGCTGGATTGTTAACGAATCTTCCTAAATTTAATTATGGATTAGGTCTTAATATTAGACCGTCTTTAGTTAATAAACTCAATAAAAGTGGT